>JBKCLM010000119.1:0-96338 GCA_046300655.1 Chloroflexota bacterium
GTTGGTTGATCCGGCAAAATCTGACGCTGCCACGACCTCGGGTGAACACTCGGGATGCGATACAACAACGACATCGGGAAACTGCTCGCGCACGGCCTTGATGTCCTCTACCGAGAACTTCTCGTGCACTTCACATTTGCCGTGCCAGCCAATCATCTGCACATCGAGTAAATTCGTATCGGCGTTGCCAGTCAGTGATGGGAAGATGATGTGTTTGCCGGTCATTTGCGCCACGTTGGCTGCCAAATATTGATCTGGCAAAAAAATCACCGTGTCGCTCTTGAGCGACTCAACTACGGCAACTGCATTGCCTGATGTGCAACAAATGTCGCTCTCCGCTTTGACATCGGCATAGGTGTTGACATACGTGACAACCGGCACTCCCGGGTATTTGCGTTTGAGCGCCCGCACGTCAGCTGCCGTGATTGACTCCGCCAGTGAACAGCCAGCCCGCTCGGCGGGCATCAACACCGTCTTGCTCGGGTTGAGAATTTTGGCCGTTTCAGCCATGAACTTCACCCCACAAAAGATGATGATGTCTTTGTCAGTGGTGGCCGCCTTGCGACTCAAGTCGAGTGAGTCGCCACGAAAATCCGGGATGGTGTGGAAGAGCACTGGTTCCATGTAGTTGTGCCCAAGTACGACCGCATTACGCTCTTTTTTGAGCTGATTAATCTCGATGGCAATCTCGGCTTTGTAATATAACTCAAAATCAGGCACCAACTTGCCTAAACTAACCTTCATCTCTTCGTATAGGGCCTGTGCCGCAGGATTCATGATTGCTCCTCATTGTTCATAGTGATTGGATAAATTATTGACGGGCAAACTTTAAACTCATGTCAAACACGGGCGCGGAATGTGTCAGCGCCCCCGACGAAATGTAGTCGACGCCGGTCTCGGCAATGCTCCGCACTGTCTCAAGTGTGACGTTGCCACTTGCCTCGAGTTTGGCCCGGCCCGCATTGACCACCACTGCCTGGCGCATCATCGCGAGCGTCATGTTGTCGAGCAAAATGCGCTCGACGTTGAGAGCCAATGCCTCGGCTACGTCATCAAGCGTGCGCGCCTCAACCTCGATCTCAAGGCCACGATGAGCACTACGCGCGCGCGTGACGGCTTCGGTAATGGATCCTGCGAAGTCGATATGATTGTCTTTGATGAGAATCATGTCATAGAGGCCGATACGGTGGTTTTGACCTCCACCACGGGCGACGGCGAGTTTGTCGAGCATCCGCAGGCCAGGGGCGGTTTTGCGCGTATCAAGAATAATGGCGCGTGTACCAGCAACCGCCTGGACAAACTGATGTGTCAAGGTGGCCACTCCGCTCATGCGCCCCATGAAGTTGAGAATGGTGCGCTCTGCGGTCAGCAAACTGCGGGCCGGACCCGCAAATTTAGCGACTAACGTGCCTGGCGTGACGACACTGCCTTCGGCAATAACGCGGGTACAAGTGATGGCTGGGTCGACGTGGGCACAGACGGCGATGGCAACATCAAGCCCAGCGATGACACCGTGTTGTTTGGCAATGATGTTGCCGTGCATGGTGGCTTCAGGAGGGATGATGCTTTCGCTGGTGGCATCGCCACTGCCGATGTCCTCGTTGAGGGCCCGGTTAATGGCTTCGATAATCAGTGGATGGAGATTGTTCAACGCTGAACCCTTGCGCGTGTGGTGCACTAAGCTGCACCGCCGAGTAATGTTATCAGCGATTATAGAGGGTATTTAGATATTGTCAAATGTACGCAAACTAAATTTGTGCGTATTGAGTGGCCAGTGTATGCCGTAAATTTGGTTATGCGACGCTCCCGCCATCAACCGGGAGCACGGCGCCGGTGATAAAACTTGCTGCAGAACTAGCCAGGAAGCAGACAGCGGCGGCGATTTCGCTGGGTTCAGCATACCGGCCAAGCGGTGTGCCGGCAGTGAGTCGTTGGCGCACAAGCGTGGGGTCATCATGGGTACGTTCTAATTGAAAGACCATTTCAGTAGCTGTGGGTGCAGGGCATACTGCATTCACGCGTATATTGTCTTTTGCGAGTCCTTTGGCAGCGGATTTGGTGAGGCCAATCACCGCATGTTTACTCGCGCTATAGCCGATAATTGCGGGACTGCCGGTCAGGCCTGTATTTGAAGAGATGTTGATAATGCTTCCACCATTGCCATGGCGTTGCATCGCAGCACCGACGTATTTGATGCCATAAAAAACACCCGTGCAGTTGATTGCCATTACCTGCGCAAACGCCGCATCAGGGTATTCAGTGAGTGCACAAATGGGCCCGCTGATCCCTGCGTTGTTGACCAAAATATCGAGTCTGCCGTATGTGGTGTCAACATAATGCACAAGAGATTGCCAATCATCAGGGTTTGTGACGTCACATATGCGTTGCACGATCCCAGATTGCGCATCTACGAATGCAATATCGGTGGCAATCACGCGTGCGCCAGCGTCAACGAGTTGTTGGGCGATTGCTGCACCTATACCTCGCCCGGCACCAGTGACGATAGCAATCTGGTTGTGTAGTGTATTCATTGTGATGCGTCTCTCTATGGTCATGGACGGGGTCGCCAGTGCCTCGCGTTCTCTGCAAGCACTTCTGGGTGATAACATGGCCCTGTAGCACGAATCAATGGATGATCAGAAGTATACAAGTCCATCCGATTACCATCGCAATCCCGCAATGCAACATGATTTGCTGTCGTCGAAAGTATCTGTGCACCGAGTGCCACACATCGCTGCGCATCCTCTACAAGATTGTCGCTTACGTAGGCAACAGACGTATATCCGAGTGCATCGGCAACTGGTTGTGTGCGTATGGGGCTAGGTGGATTGACAAATTGCCAGAGTTCAATCGTAAGGTTGAGGCGTTTAATCCAGACGGGATGTAAACGGGCCTGATTGAATCCAATTACCTGATCGTAGGCAGGATTTGGACCAATGACGCCCGGGTTCACGACTTCGCCGCCAATCAACGATGCGTAGAAGTGGGCGAGGCGTGCTACATCTTCACTGACACAGGCCATATGTCCCAACCAGATGGGATAACTGAATGGCGTATATGGCACTTCCTCAATCTCGATGAGTGTCTTGTCGCTGTCGCGTCCATACACATATAGGTGCCCGGTACGCAAATCAACAGGCGCTGACTGCATGATCATGGTGTGATTGCGACAAGTTGTCACCGCACGAGATATGGTGGGGACTTGAATGCACAAATGTGTCCACCCGGGTGCATGTACTTCGGTGGATGCAGGTTGTGTTGATGGAGAATGTTGTAGGAGTAATCCACCATTCGGTGCAAGTACAAACGCATTTGTCGATGAAAGAGGAATGACAGGGAGGCCAAGCTCAAGATACATGCGGGTCGTGCGCTGAAGATCATGCACATGTTGCACAATATGATGGATGATTGTTATCATTGGCATCACGCCTTTGTAGATGTACCCGGCAGACATAATATCTGCCGGGTATGCACATAAACAAATTAGAATCCCTTGTTGTCCATGCCCATTGGCAATGGTGCTGGGCGCTCTGGGCCACTGGTCAACGTAATGTGTTGGCCGGCGCGTGATGCATCGTGAATTGCATGCATGATGTCAAGGACATGGTAGGTCAACTCGCCTGAGGCGCGATGCGGGCGATTCTCTTGGATGGCCATGGCCATGTCAAGCACACCCAAACCGCGGCTGTTCTGGGCGAAGCTGTGGCTGAGCGGCATGACTCGCCAGTGTTCTTCACCAGCACGACGAACTTTGACTTCACCATCGAAGTTGTTGGGGTCTGGGACCAACATCGTGCCAGCGCTGCCATAAATCTCGATCCACGGCAACGTGCTGTGCCAGACGTCAAAGCTGGTGATAATCGTGCCGACGGCGCCTGCCGCAAAGTCGAGCACACCGACGACATGTGTTGGCGTATTGACTGGGATCTTCTCACCGTATTGAATGTTGTTGGTAATCGTGCGCTCGGCAAACGAAATTTGCGCTGATCCACTGACCCGTGTGACTGGCCCAAGGAGTGTAGCGAGGGCAGTTAAGTAATAGGGACCCATGTCGAACATCGGGCCGGCGCCTGGCTGATAAAAGAAGTGTGGATTGGGGTGCCACCCCTCTGGACCACGCCCCATCATGAATGCAGTCGCGCCAATCGGACGACCAATCCAACCATCATCGATGAGCTTGCGGGCGGTTTGTAGGCCGGCACCCAAGAATGTATCCGGAGCCCCTCCGACGCGTACGCCCTTGGTGGCTGCATTGGCCAACATCGCTTGGGCTTCGGCACGAGTGACGGCGAGTGGCTTTTCGTTATAGACTGACTTGCCAGCGGCAATCGCTTTGAGTGCGACTTCACCATGGGCAGCAGGAACGGTCAAATTGATGACAATCTTAATCTCGGGATCGGCCAACAACTGCTCTACAGTGTAGGCTTTAGCGACGCCGAATTCAGCGGCACGTGCTTGGGCACGGCTGAGGTCGATGTCGGCTACTGCGGCGACATGAATCCCGCGGAAGCGCTGGTGGCAGTTCTGCAAATAAATGCTACTAATGTTGCCACACCCAATGATGCCCACTGCTATGCTCGTCATGCTGACTCCTTTGTGTGTTGTGCGTCTTCGACAAAATTTATTCTACTACGAATTTTATACACTGCGTCTGAACTCGGTTTACTACGACTCATCGCCCCACATATCGCCCCAATCCAGCCGTCGCGCACGTGCATGGGCGATTTTGTCGCGCTTAAGAATCGTCGTCGTGTGTAGACCATCGCTGTCACATACGGGCAGTGCCACAAACCCTTTGTGATGGATAGGACTATGGATGATACGCTGACCTGACACCGTCATGGGTCGTTTTGAAACCGCCAAAAAGCTAACTTTGGCCTCCTCCCAACCTATTTGTACTGCACGTGCCTGTCGTTGAAAATCCGGTCGGGCGATTTTTTGGCCGAAATGACACCAATCATCCCCTGCCATGGGGCAGGTGGCATGGTGGGTACAGGGCGCAACAATATGTGCTCCCTTTGCAATCAGTTGCTGGCGGATTTCACGGATCATGCCAAAAAACGCCGACGTGCCCGGTTCAACAATGACTAACAGTTCATTGGTGGCCGCCCAAGCTGCCTCGAGGACGCGACTGCGGTGCGCTGCTGATAATTCATTGAGCACATGACCGATGATGACTACATCATGTGTCGACCATGTTGGATTATGAGTGATGTCTTGTTGGATAAACGTTACCTGGCCCTCAAGTGGTTGGCAGAGTTGTTGAGCTAATCCGACAAAGTGTGGATCGCGCTCAACAGCGGTACGCACGGTCAGGTTAGGCATGTACGTATGTGCTACCCACAGGGCGGTACCCGGCCCACTGCCGATATCGAGTACACTCCGCCAGTGTGAGCTATCAACAAACGCTGTGCACATGCGTAACGCTCGTGCAAGTTGGGCGTACGTCGCTGGCATGAGCATGGCCGTGTATGCGAGTGCATCGAGGGTCGATGTGACAAGTGGTGTGCCATCGCGTGGGGCGCGATAACGCTCACTAAGCAACTGCGCTGCATCACTCCATTGTTGGCTTGGGTAGTGATGCAGCGCCTGTCGAATCAGATGTTGAAGCGGTGCGGGGAGTTCGATCACGGTGTCGGTGTTTCAGTAGGGGTGAGGGTGTAGGTCGGTGGTACGGGCGTATTAGTTGGTGGTACAGGCGTATTAGTTGGTGGTATGGGCGTATTAGTTGGTGGTACGGGCGTACGCGTTGGTGTGCGGGTGAACGTGGCAGTAGCTGTCAATGTGTTTGTCATAGTGACAGTCATTGTTGCGGTTGCAGTGCTTGTGCTCGTATTCGTGACTGTGACAGTCTCTGTATTGGTTGCTGTTGCCGTTGCAGTCAGCGGAATGCTCGTGGCAGTATCTTGTGGTTGAGGGATGTTAGTTGCACTTGGGACAGCCGTTGCTATCACTGCAGTTACGGTACTTGGACGTCGGGTTGGCGGGTTCGTCACCACAATCGACGTCGCACTCGCCACGCTAGTGGGTGGCATCACGATCAGCTCAACTGTTGGCGTCGATGTGAGCGTGCGCGCCGGGGTGGTAGTCTGCGTTACTGTCTGGGTGACTTGAGTGGTTGCGTTTGCGTCTGCGTTTGCTGATGAATTCGCGAATTGGGCGTTAATCAGAATGATAAACGTCACAATTAATCCCAGACCAAGTGGCAGAATGATATTCAGTGGCAGAGTCTCAGGACGCA
The DNA here is from genome assembly GCA_046300655.1 of Chloroflexota bacterium. Lineage (GTDB taxonomy): Bacteria > Chloroflexota > Chloroflexia > Chloroflexales > Roseiflexaceae > UBA965. The sequence continues at coordinate 6,242 of JBKCLM010000119.1, forward strand.
ATCCGGGCCGGCTCGGTAATCCACTACGTGCCTCGAGTATGTTGCGACGCCGAGGTTGTGTGGCGCCGTCATTGGTGACTACCGGATTGGCATTGGATTGTTGTGTGGCAAAGGTATTGTCCGATTGTGTAACCTCGATTGCCCTGGTTGCTTTTGGCGATGAGTTTCGTGGCTTTGCTAAGCCAGATACAAGCATGGCTGCCTGCGTATTGCTGGGGACTGTGCTAAATGCCGCATCAATCGCATCACTCAGCTCGAGGCCTGTTTGGTAACGGTCGTCAGGGTTTTTGGCAAGTGCCTTGTCAAGGACAGCAACCAGTTCCTCTGGCAAACCGTGCAGGTGCACTGGGAGCGGTGGCGCTTTCTTTTGGGCATGTGCCACGATAAGTTCAGGCGTATTGCCGGTGAACGGTACATCGCCGCAGAACATTTCGTATGCTGTAATTGCCAACGAATACAAGTCGGTGCGGTAATCGACCGCCGTTCCCGAAACTTGTTCGGGCGACATATACTCCGGTGTCCCCATGAACAAGCCGGTGCGCGTGAGCCGCCCACTGTCGTCGTCAGCAGATACCGAAATACCGAAATCTGTTAAGAGAATCCGACCATTTGTGTCAATTAATACGTTTTGTGGTTTGATATCACGGTGAACAGCCCCGTGGCTGTGCGCATAGTCGAGCGCCGATGCAATGGCGCGGATAATCACCGCTGCAGTTTCGCCAGGCAACGGCCCGTGTTCTTTGATAGCAGCATAAATGCTCCGGCCGTTGATGTACTCCATGGCCAGATATTGGATGCCATCAATCTCACCGACATCGAATAATGTCACGATGTGGGGGTGCTGAAGGGCCGCGACAATTTTGCCTTCGCGGCGAAATCGCGCCGAAAACTCAGGTTCCGTGGCCAATTGTGGGGCAAGGACTTTGAGCGCAACGGTACGCCCAAGTATGGTATCGATTGCACGGTAGACGCGCGCCATACCACCACGGCCAATTTCTGCTTGAATTTTATAACGGTCAATCCGTCGACCAATAAGATTTAACACGTACCGTCCTGTCTGATTTCATGTCAGTGTGGTATAATCGGCAGTAGTTCGCACATTGTACCATATGCATTCGTGCGTGTGTGTCTACAACGCGTTTGTGTCAGGTACATATCGAATTGGAGGATGGATGTGAATAAATCCAATCCCGTGCCATTACTGCGCATACGTCATCCAAATACCCCTGAAGTTCAAATTGAATGGCATCGCGACATCATCTCAATTGGGCGTGATCAACTCAATGACATCGTCATACCACATCCATTAGTGTCACGGCGCCATGCCACGCTCGAACATACCGATGGTGCATACTTAATTCGTGATCTTAAAAGCACCAACGGCACGTTTGTGAATGACTCGGCAATTGCCGATCCACATGTGCTCAATAACCAGGATGTAGTCTTGGTTGGCGAGAGCGAGATTATCTTCATTGATCCTGAGGCCACCGTCAAGGGTGATTTGCCACTCTTTACGTTTCGCCGCCCCGTTGAAGGCGATATTGCAATTGATGATGGCGCCAAAACCGTACACATTCGCGGTACACTTCTTGATCCACCGTTGACCGTCAAAGAGTTCCAGTTACTTTTTTTGTTGTACTCACGTCAAGGCTTGGTTGTCAGCAAAGAAGAGATTGCCAAATCGATTTGGGACTATGAGGTTTTCGACTTCAATTCGATTGATGCACTTGTCTATCGTGTGCGCCAACGCATTGAAATTGATCCGGCCTTGCCACGCTATCTCGTGACCGTGCGTGGGTTCGGCTACAAGCTGATTATCAGTCCTGATGCCCCTACGTCCTAGTTGTGTTACGGCATATGTGTGCAACCACTGCAATGCGTTTCGTTGCAGTGGTTGTTTTTTGCAGAGACCTGCTGACCTGTTATAATCGCTGTGTTCAGCAATGATGCTTCGAAATTCCATCGTTTTGTAGATGCACTGCAGCATCGCATTGTTGCTGTAGCCTGCATGTGGAGGCGTTCCGATGAAAATTCTGGTGACAGGTGGGGCGGGGTATATTGGCAGTACAGCAACGGCTGAATTGATTGCCGCTGGCCATGAAGTGGTCGTCATCGATAATCTATACCAAGGTCATCGCGAGGCCATCCATACTGATGCCCAATTTGTTCAAGGCGACTTGACTGATGCAGTAGTCGTCAAAAACCTCTTCGCTACCCACAAAGGCATCGAAGCAGTCATGCACTTCGCCTCATATACGCTGGTCGGCGAGAGCATGCAACATCCCGCCAAGTACCTGCGCGATAACACTGTCGCAGGAGTAAATTTGTTCGAGGCAGCTGTCGCTGCAGGTGTCGGTCGTATCATCTTTTCGTCAACGGCCAATTTGTTCGATGAGCCTGAGATGATGCCAATTGAGCCCGAGTGCAAAATTGTGCCCGGCTCGCCCTACGGCGAATCCAAGTTCTTCCTCGAACGTGCCCTGCACTGGTATGAACGTATCCACGGCATCAAATACGCCTGCTTACGCTACTTTAATGCTGCCGGTGGTACGCCACATCGTGGCGAAGACCACACACCCGAGCTGCACCTCATCCCCGTTGTGCTCCAAGTTGCCCTCGGTCAACGCGAGTCGATAACCCTCTTTGGTGGCGACTACCCGACTCGTGACGGCACCTGTGTGCGCGATTATGTGCACATCGTTGATCTGGCTCAAGCCCACATCCTCGCCCTCGACGGTATTGCTCACCTCGGCAGTCGCAAATATAATCTCGGCAATACCAACGGCTTTACGAATCTTGAGGTGGTCGAGACAGCCCGCAAAGTGACGGGTCACCCGATTCCTTGTACGATTGGTGCCCGTCGCCCTGGCGACCCAGCAATTTTGATTGCCTCAGCCCAAAAAATCCGTGACGAGCTTGGTTGGGAACCCAAGTATCCACAGCTCGAGCAAATCATCGGCAGTGCCTGGGAGTGGCATCAATCACATCCACAAGGGTATCGCACCAAATAAAATCAAGGGGGTGCAAGGATAATTCCTTGCACCCCTCGCGTCTTCGGCAACCTACTTCAAAAAGATTTCAATCACCGGTACGTGCACATCTGGCTTGACGATCGGCACCTGAATCGCCACCGGTGTGCTGGCGTTGCCCGCCATCCCCGACCACGATGCCTCATGTACTTCGCCGATATGCACCTCGCTGCCGTCATGCAAAAACTGTGCGTACTTGATGCGTTCGGCGAGCCCGGGGCAATAGATGTCACGGAACGGCCACGCAAAAATATGCAAATACAACGTGTTGCGCTCGGCGTTGTAGGTATAGCGACAGTCCGGTGGTGCGACAAATTCGGCTGGTGCTGAGCCACATCCATAAATCGACCGACCGTGGAGCTGCATCCATTCGCCCATGCCCTCGAGGCGTTCTTTGGCGCGGGCATCGAATAAACCACGAGCAGTTGGTCCAACATTCAGCAACAGATTGCCGCCTTTGCTGACCCCATCGACCAACATGCGGATTAACAAATCGACACTCTTCCACGTGTGTTCATCGCGGTAATAGCCCCATGATCCGCTAAAGGTTTGACATGCCTCCCAGACGACTGGTTTGCCATGCTTGTCTTTGAGCCCATCGGCTGGCTGAAATTGCTCTGGAGTGACGAAGTCGCCTACATCTGGCAAATCAAGTCGGTTATCGACGAGTGCATGCGGCTGGAGTTCTTGCACGATGGCGTATAACTCCTCTGACTCCCAATCTGTGTGTCCTTTGCCATCCTCACCCGGATACGAAAAATCAAACCAAAACAGGTCGATTTTGCCGTATTGTGTGCACAACTCAAGCACTTGGTCGCGCATGTATTTTGCGTATTTACGCATATCACGTTGACTGTTCTTGGCTCGTTCCTCTGCGTTATTCCGCATGGGGTGTATTTTGTCGACCGTGAACTCAGGGTGATGCCAGTCAATCAACGAATAGTAGAACCCCACTTTGATGCCCTCTGCCCGAAAGGCGTCTACAGTGGCACGAATGAGATCCTTCTGATAGGGCGTGTTTTTGATGCAGTAATCGGTGTGTTGACTTGGCCACAAACAAAAGCCGTCGTGGTGCTTGGTGGTAATCACAAAATACTTCATGCCGGCCTGTTTGGCCATGCGCGCCCACGCTTTGGGGTCAAACAAGTCGGGGTCGAAGTGGTCGAAGTAGCGCTCGTAGTCGGCAATGCTAATCTCTTCGCGGCTACGAATCCACTCGTGGCGCGCTGGCATGGCATACAGCCCCCAGTGGATGAACATGCCAAAGCGGTCCTGGACAAACCATGTCGAATCAGGCTTTTTGAAACGTGACGTCATTGGCGTTTCCTTTTGTGTGATGCAAAGCGAATCTATCACAGCGTGGCGATGTGGGCACCATCACCCCGTCGGATTACTTTTGAGCATATACGTCTCAGGCGTGTCGAGTTGACGTAACTCGGGAACTTTGGCGGCTGTGCCGATTACAACACCTACACACATGATGCCTCCAATTATCACCGCAATCGGTGCACCGATGATACTCGCCGTCAACCCGACTACAAACTCTCCGAGTTGTGGTCCACCAGCCACAAATACCATGTTGACAGCCGTCATCCGTCCGCGTAACTCATCGGGTGTCATTAACTGCCGCAATGTGCCACGGATTACCATGCTCACAGTGTCTGCCATGCCAGTAATGGCGAGCATAACGAGGGTGAGCGGAAACCATGTGGATGCCCCAAAAAACGACGTTGCAATGCCGAATAAGGCGACAGCCCCGAGTAATACCGGTCCTTGGTTGCGTATCTTGCGCGAGGTCAAGAATAGCGCCGCAATAAATGCCCCAACTGCCGGCGCAGCGCGCATAAAACCATACCCCTGCGCCCCGACGCCGAGAATATCATTAGCGAAAATCGGCATCAAGGTCATCGCCGCCCCAAAGAACGTGGCAAAAAAGTCGAGCACCATGGTCGAGGCGATAATTTTGCTCTTAAAGACAAACTTCAATCCCTCAAGTGCATCGGCTAGTCGCACCGGTGGTCGTGTAGTCGTCGGCTTGGCTGGGGGCCGAATGCTGATAGCTGCATACACAACTGCTAAATAGGTTGCCGCATCAACCCAATACAGCGGGACAACACCCACTGATGCAATCAAAATACCGGCAATCGAGGGCCCGAGCACAGTCCCAAGTTGCCACGAGACAATACCCGCACTCATCGCTTGTGGTAGTCGATCAGGTGGTACAAGTGTAGGGATGAGCGCTTGGCGGGCGGGCATTTCAAAGGCGTTGGCGATGGCCGTGACCACCACCATGGCGTACACCAGCCACAGTGCGGGGTTCTCGAGGCTCCCAGCAATCGCTAAGATGACTGAGGCAAACAACGCAATAAACGAAGTGACCACAATCACGTAACGTCGGTCATAGCGGTCAGCGGCCACACCTGCAAATAAGGCGCTGATGGTCATTGGAATCACGCGCATCAACCCGATAAATCCAAGTGCTAATGCGGGGTTTACCCCTTGACCAGTAGCAATCACATAGACTTGCCAGTCGACAGCGACGATGCGCATCTGAGAACCGATGATAGAGATGAGTTGACCAATCCACAGCAGGCGGAAATCACGATATTTCATGATCTCCAAAAAGCCAGACTGACGTTCCATTAAAATCCCTTTGGTATGGTTAAGTGCGTGTTAAACATCATAGCAGAAAAATACCGACAACTGCCCCTAGGCACTGGCTCGCTGGTACACTGGATAGCGCTGCCCCCAAAACAACAGAGCCGTGACGCCCATCAGCATGATATGCAAGGCGATCGGCCAGAAGAATCCGCTCGTGACCTGCAACATACCGCTCACACCAGCAGCTACCGCCCATCCGAGTGACCAATACATATTATTGATACTCGTTGTAAAACCACGCTGTGCTGGTGCGACTGTATTGAGAATCAAAATATCACCCGCTGGATAAATCTGCCCAATCAACGCCATGCCAATGGTGTAGGCTACCACAAATACGATTGGGTTAGGCAAAAACGCACTCAACATTACAATGCCTGCACCGGCTGCTGACCATACCACCGTGCGTTGCGCGCCAAAGCGATTCGTAAAGTACCCACTGATGAGTCCAGCGAGCATTGAGGCAAAGCCGAATAGTGCAATAGTCGCACCAATCTGCTCATCTGGCATATTATGCGATTGACGCAAATAGAGATTAATGAACGGATGAATCACCCCGCCTGCCATGCCCAGCGTGATACGACCTAGTGCTCGCCGCAAAATCAACGATTTGGCCACCAATATATCGGGCTGTGCGCGCCGATCAACATGATGGTCGTCATTCACCTGACTTGTCATAATACGTTTGTGCAAACCACTCAATGAGAGTACCGTCAATACTGTAAAACCGAAGACGGCATACAATGTCGTGCGATACGCCTCTGTTGATGTCGCCGAAAAACCTTGCCATTCTGCAATGATGCCGGGTAAGGCCCCACCAAGTAGGGCGCTGATGCTGCTGGTGGCCATCACGAGTGCAAAGTTTATGCCAAATAAGAGTGGGCGCTGATCGGGTGTGGTGACGCGCGTCAGCATCGGCAAAATCGCCGTGGCTTGCGCAGTAAACAATACTCCCGAAAACAAATAACACGCCCGAATGATGGTGATATCTGTAGTCGTCAGGAGTATTGCCCACGTAATGATGTTGACCACACCTGCCAGTTGAATGACGCGTACGCCACCAAATCGATCGACGGCGAGCCCCAGCGGTATGCCAAAGATGAACCCTGATATGCGCACCAAACTAGCCATTTGACCGGCGACCGCATTGTCGAATCCTAGGCTCAACAAGTAGAAGTTGAAGATGATTTCGGGCAAACCTGCCGTGATTCCAACAATCACCGTAAACGTGAATAGTCGCCAAACTAAGGGTGAATAATCAGACCAGCGGTGTGATTGCATATAAACCTTTGTGTGCGTGGGTCAGTGTGAGCCACATTGTATGTGATGTGCGAATATCTGTAAAACCATATCGCATTGTGCGCATCTATGAACGTGTTTGTGCGCGCAGAGCCGCCGGGGAGCCAGGGAGGGTATGGTTGATGGTGCCGATGGTGGTAGGGGCGTCGCGTGCGGCGCCCTGAGGATTGTTTATCGTGCGGAGACGCTGAGGTGCAGAGCGTACTATCTTTGTCACCACGTCATTTGCGACGATTCGTTATTGTGCCTCGTTGCGTCCACGTATTGCGCCTCGTTATTTCGCCATACAACAAACCCCTGTACGATGTGTCGTACAGGGGTAATTGGCGGGGAGAGAGAGATTTGAACTCTCGAGGGCTTGCACCCTACGGCATTTCCAGTGCCGCGCACTAGACCACTATGCGACCTCCCCATAATCAAAACAGCCAGCACGCAGCTGGCTGTTTGGTTGGTGCCAAGTACCGGGGACGATCCGGTGACCTCATGTTTTTCAGACATGCGCTCTACCAACTGAGCTAACTTGGCTTATGCCACCAGGCGTGGTGTGGTGGGCGATGACGGACTCGAACCGCCGACACCCTCGGTGTAAACGAGGTGCTCTACCAACTGAGCTAATCGCCCGCTAACCGCGAGTGTGGATTTGGTGCCGAGAAAGGGACTTGAACCCTTACGAGATTTGACTCTCACTAGCCCCTCAAACTAGCGCGTCTGCCATTCCGCCACCTCGGCAACAATCGGTATTATACGCACACCCGATAGTGTTTGTCAAACCGAGTTTTTTGGGGGGATATCTGGCCTGTAGCTGGACAGATTAATGGTGATCGCCCCTCACGATTTGCATCGTATGACTTGTCTAATCATGTGTGCGATTGTGCGCTCTTACAAAACAAGACCCGTAGCCATTATGGCCACGGGTCTAATTGGCTGGGGTACAAGGATTCGAACCTCAACTACTTGATCCAGAATCAAGCGTACTACCGTTATACAATACCCCAATACAAACGTGGTGCCGATGAAGAGATTCGAACTCTTACGAGGTCACCCTCACTACGCCCTGAACGTAGCGCGTCTGCCAGTTCCGCCACATCGGCGTATCCACCACGCATGTAATATACACGATTGAATATGGGTTTGTCAAAACGAAGATTGCATGTGCCCGTATCGCACTTGTTGCACACGGGCACACGGTGTTTTTGGCTAATAGTGCATCAAAAATGCACTACACTAAAGCTCTCAGGGATGTGAGAGTCATACACGCCGTGTGGATTCAAACTCCATCCCGGGTTCTGTGGCAACGGTGCCCCGTGTAAGCGTAATGCTTCAAAGCGTGAGAAATCGCATCGCAATGTGTCGCCTGGTGCTGGTGGCCACACCCGATCCTTGAACATGAATGCCATACTCGCCCAAGGAATGGCCACCTCGACGCTCCACCCTTTGTCGATATCGCTGTTGTCGTTGATGGTGCCCTGTACCTGAACGCCAACCTGCACGCCAGGCATATCAAAGTCGAGGAACCCCCAGCGACGCCCGCGCGGGTGCTTGCCATAACGATAATCCTGGAATCCTCCCAAGATATCAACATTGCGCGTATACACATCAAACTCAGGTCGATCAAAGCGTCCGCCGGGCTTGTGTGCATCCTGCCAAATAAAGAAGCATTCGTAAATGGTGCCGAATGAATTAATCTCGAGCTCGTAATAACAATCATCGCCACCAATGAAGAGCTCGATGTCGTTATCAAACCAAATAAAACTATCGCGATCTGTCATCGTCGCCGTCACAAACGGCTCCTCGACCCAGTATCCCACGTACAAATGTGTGTCGTCATACAACACTGCCACACGTGTGTCGTAATAGGCTGGTTCCCCACTCACCATATCTACGAAGCGTGGTGATTTGTTGGCTTGCTGCCAGACTGATTTAGTAAGGTCTCCGTCAATGATGAAGTGTTGCGTGGTACGCATGGCTGCGAGATGCTGGAGCTGTTCTGGTCCGATTCCGTATCGTTGTGACATGTTGCACCTGTGAATACATAATCTGCTTTCACTATTCTATCTGAACTATGTTGTGGTGGTAAATACTCCATTATTTTCGGTTAATGACTACCCAGTGTGGTAAAATCTTTTATACATAATGATCTTTTTCATGTGAATTTGGCAACAGATGCGGTTGTCGCCCTACGTGTGAGTTGCAAGTAGTTTAAGGAGATGATGATGAAAACGCACATGGTAGCGATAATCATCGCACTGTCATTCGTCGTGGGTGTATCGTTATTCTTGCGTAGCACTACCCTTTTTGCGCAATCACGCACACAAGCGCAGAATGCATCAATTGCACCATGGATCAATGCAGTCAAACCTTCAACAGCACCAAGTCGGCAGCCGTCAAAAACCCGTCCGCCATCACATACTCGGCAACCGTCAAATACACGGGTACCGACGCGCAGACCGTCATTTACGCGTATACCCACGCACACGCGGATTTTCACAAAAACCAAAACAAAAACGAAGACCAAAACACGCACCCGCACCCGCACCCGCACCCGTACCCACACCCGTACCCACACCCGCACAAGTACGCGTACACCAGTAATCACGAGTACGCCGACGAGTACGCCAACAATTGAGCCGACGAGTACGCCAACACCAATAGCACTCTCAGCATCGGATACAATCGAGTTCTACAATGAAAGTGTGATTGACTGGAAGGTGAATGTAAATGGTGTGTTGCGCGGTGCCGACCCTACCCTCGCCATGCAAAAGGGCGAGACGTACACAATTAACGTGACGAATGGCTGGTCGCATCCACTATTCCTGAGTACAGACGGAACGACAGGAAGTGAATACACGTCAGGTGTATCGCCAACTGGTGGAGCAACGACATTATTGACGTTTACTGTTCCTTCAGATGCGCCAAGCCAGCTCTTCTATGTGTGCGGTAATCATTCAGGGATGCAGGGGATAATTGTTATCACGCCATGATATGGGTGATTGAGTAAGTCGTGTGCCGGTTGTCATTGCATGAATCTTCGTGCATTCGTCGAAAGATGAAAGACTGCCGGCACATGAGTGTTTTTGATGCCACATTGAGAGGTTTTGAGAGTATTTGAGAGGATTGTTGCATTAACATCCCCAAGGTGAGTGCTAGGATACGTGAGCACTAGTATGCTTGCCCACGATGTGTAGTACGAAAGGGGATGGCATGATACATTCACATGATACGCCATTGAGTTTGGTTAATCTCTCGGATGCTGCGCTGATTGAAGAGACTATTGAGCAACGTGTAGGGCATCTGAGCGATCACGGCGCGTTGGTTGTTCAGACTGGAATGTTCACAGGGCGTTCGCCACTTGACCGTTATATAGTTGCTGACGAATGTGCAGGAGATGACATTTGGTGGGGCGATGTCAATCGACGCATTGACCGTACTGTCTACGACCGTCTTGAGGCGCGCATCAATGACCATTTCATGCACCATAGACACTATGAATTACACGCATCGGTAAACGCTGATGTGACCTACGCGTACAACGTAAAGCTCGTTTCTGAAAGTCCGTGGCATACGTTGTTTGGAAAATATCTCTTTCGTCGTGAGTGGAACGAACAAAATGACACATTGACGGTGTTGCATGCTCCGTCAGTGATGGCTGACCCAATAGCTGATGGTATTCGTTCACCCGTATTCATTATTCTCAATATTCCCAAGAGGACTGTGTTAATCGGTGGGACATGGTATGCAGGCGAAATCAAAAAAGCCGTGTTTACCATGCTCAATTATTTGCTGCCACAACGTGGCGTGATGCCCATGCATGCTGGTGTAAATGTTGGCCCAGCTGGTGATACTGCAGTCTTTTTTGGATTATCCGGTACCGGCAAGACGACACTCTCGACCGACCCACAGCGCCCCATGATTGGCGATGATGAGCACGGCTGGAGTGACACGGGAATTTTCAATTTTGAGGGTGGTTGTTATGCCAAAACCATCCGTCTCTCGTCTACTGGAGAACCCGAGATTTATCGTGCGGCCAACACGTATGGTGCGATTCTCGAAAACGTCGTCATCGATGCGACAACGCATCATCCCGATTTTGATGATGTAACGCTCAGCGAAAATGGCCGTGCAGCCTATCCTCTGACTATGCTCGAAAACGTCGAACGCAGTGGGCGTGGTACACATCCCCGTACGATTATCATGTTGACTGCCGATGCGTTTGGTGTATTACCGCCGATTAGTCGATTATCTATTCCACAGGCACTTTATCATTTTGTGTCCGGTTATACCGCCAAAGTTGCAGGCACCGAGCGTGGTGTGAGTCGTCCAACTGCCACATTTTCGACCTGTTTTGGCGCACCGTTCATGATGCTCCATCCGGGACGGTATGCGACATTGCTCCACGATTGTTTGCGTGCCCACAATGTGAATGTGTGGTTAGTCAATACGGGTTGGAGTGGTGGGGCCTATGGGTTTGGGTCGCGCATGCCATTGGCGCACACACGTGCCATGGTGAACGCAGCTATTTCTGGAGTGCTGGATTCGGTAGATTACCAGGTTGACCCAGTATTCGGCTTGGCGATGCCACTGAGTTGCCCGGGTGTGCCCGCAACTGTGCTCGACCCACAACGAGCTTGGCAACATGCCGATGAATGGCGCGAGGCAGCGCAATCATTGGCGGTGCGGTTCCATCAGAATTTTGTGCAATTTGCTGATTCGGTGCCGCCCGAGGCCTTGGTAGGGGAGCCGGTCTACAAATAACCACGACGAGGGGGCACTACTGTGCCCCCTCGCGGTATTGTTGACGCTGGTGATTAGAAGAATCCGAGCTGATCACGAGCTTCTTCGGTCATCATGGCTGGGCTCCAGAATGGCGTCCACACCAAGTTGACGCGCACGTCCTCAAGGTTTTTGTAGACATCACCGAGGGCGCCGACCTCGCGCTTGACCTGCTCAATGATTTGTGGTCCGGCTGGGCATGCAGGGGTGGTCAAGGTCATGTCGAGATCGACGACTTTGCCGTCTTCAAGAATGTCAACGCGGTAGACGAGACCCAAATTGACGATATCCAACCCGATTTCGGGGTCGATGACATTCTTGAGCGCGCTACGGATTAACTCTTCAGTTAACACAGTGATACTCCTTTTAGCAAACACTCACCTCTGCATGATACCATGAGTACTGTGTGGACGCATCCAAGTAGTCGACTTGTTCGTCAAACAAGTGTCCTGTATGTGAGCACGTTCTGAGTGATGGCGACTGTCGTCACATTGAGTAATCTAGTAGGAGTTGGGTACGCATGAATATGCAGTCACGTCTTGCCGCCATTGTTGCATTGATTGCAGCACTCTTGGCTTTGGGCGCCGCTACCACTCGGTTTGCACAAATCGATGAGGGTACACGTGGTATTGTCGTTACGCAGGGTGCTGTTGAGGGTATTCAAGAGCCAGGTTTGTTCTTCCGTGCGTTTGCACCATTTACGCGTATTGAGATTGTCAACGTGCGCCGTCAGTCACGTCAAATCGAGCAGAATGTTGCGAGTAGTGACAAGCAACTTTACGACATCTCGATTCAAATCGACTACAGTCGTAAGACTGCTCCCGATGCCCTTAAGGCGATGTATGGCCGTATTGGTGTGAGCGATACGCAGTTGAACTCACAGCTTGATGGTTTTATTAGTGAGGCACTGAAGACGGCCTCAACGCAATTTACACTTGACGAGGCCTTGTCCGATCGTGGTGGCTTTAGTCAACGCATTCGTCAATACTTGACGACGTCACCTGGTGATGGTCAATTAGCACCGATTGAGCAGTTGTATATCAACCTCGATGCAGTGAAGGTTATTGATATTAACGTCGGTGAGCAGTACGCCAAGTTGTTGGCCGAAAAGGCTAACCTTGAGGTGCAAATCGAGACCGAAGAGAAGCGTCGCCAGCAGATTGAAGCCGAGCAGGCTAACAATTTGTTCCGCGCTGAGCAAGAGGCCAAGGTTGCCTTGACGACTGAAAAGGGTCGTACCGCTGCCGCCCTCGAAGCTGCCAGCCGTGAGTCACAAGTACGTACGGTGCAGGGTAAGTCGTTCCGCGATAACCCAGAGTTGCTCAGCCTGCGCGAGCGTGAGTTGATGGTTGAGATGCTCAAGAGTGGCAATATCTGGTTTGTTGATCCCAACACCAACTTGACGTTGCTCCTTGACAAGATGGCCAGCGATAACCCGGCAGTGACGCAGCAAATCATCCAAGAGTCACAGGTGATTACACCGTAACATAGCGCGTGTTGTCATCAGCCCCCACGAGTGCATCAATCACACTCGTGGGGGTTTGTGTATTGTGTGATCTCAGCATCGCGCCGAGGCGCAGGGGCACAGATGGGAGCTACTCTAGCCGTGTATGGGCGTCCGAGAGGGTGCCCGATATTCCTTAAATTACGCGCCGAGGCGCAGGGGTACAGAGGGTGGCCAATCAGGGTCAGCGGGAATAGGTATGCTCGTGCCCTCATCACGTTTGAATAGTGTGCAGTTATCAAGTGGCAGGAGGGTGCTATATACCGTATTTTTTGCGATGGCAGAGATATGCATAAGATGCGCAGCCAAAAAGTCAGATGTGCAACAGCGAGTTGCACATCTGACTGCAGTTGGTGAATCAGAATTTAATGATCGAGGTGGTATGGAACACTGACCACGACGACGTTCTTGGTGAAGAGGAGCATGGTCTTGATGGCCAACGCCGTCTGGTTGTGCAAGAAGTTCTGCCACCAACGATTGGGGATAAACTCTGGCATCACAATGGTGACGACGTCATGACTATAGCGATGTGTTAGTTGCTCAACATATTCGCGGATTGGCCGGACGAGCGAACGATATGGTGATGGAAGTGTGACGAGCTCGATACCACAGCCCCACTGCTTCCATTTGTCTTTCATACGCTGTGTACCTTCGTCGTCCATGTCGATGTAGAGTGCTTGAATATTGTCAGACGTCAGCGATAGTCCATACTGGAGCGCCGGAATGACGCCACGATGCACGCCACTTACAAGCACTAGTACGGTATGTCTTTGTACCGGTTGTGGTTTTGGGGCAGCAGTCAAAGAAAGTTGTTCAGCAACATCGAGGTAGTGTTTGCGTACTTGAAAGAGCATGTAAACGGTGAGGGGAATGATAATCAACACCGCCCATGCTCCTTGGGTAAACTTGGTGACAGCAATGACGATGAATACCATTCCAGTAATGGTTGCACCAAATCCATTGATGAGTGTATTACGCACCCAATTTGGCTCGCGAAGTCGAATCCAGCGCAAGACCATGCCGCCTTGCGATAAGGTAAATGCTGCAAAGACACCGAGTGCATACAACGGCAACATGGCCTGCTCTCGTGCATCAAAGATGACGACTAAGATGGCGGAGATGATGCCAAGGAAGATGACGCCGTTCGAGAATACCAACCGATCGCCACGTTGGGCGAATTGTCGTGGTAAAAAACGATCTACCGCCAAGAAATACGATAACCGCGGAAAGTCAGCGTAGGCCGTGTTGGATGCCAATATCAAAATCAACATGGTGGCGACTTGAATGACATAATAAAACGGCGAACTGCCACCGAAGATGGCGCGGGCAAGTTGTGAATTGACTGTCTCGGGCTCTGGAGCGCCATCCGGAATCACTTTGTATTCGCCGGCAAGCACTGTAATTCCCACAAACATAAGACTCAAAATAACTGCCATGGCTGCCAGGGTGATGGATGCGTTGCGCGATTGTGGTTGCTTAAACGCTGCCACACCATCACTAATGGCCTCGATACCGGTGAGCGCAGTACAGCCCGAGGCAAATGCACGCAAAATCAAGAACCACGTCAGCGTTTGATTGAGCTCCTCGTGAATAATCTCGGGTGGTGCGGCTGGTGATACATTGCCTGTCCACACTTGGTAGAGTCCCGCAATAATCAGACCAAACATGCTAACAATGAATAAGTAGGTTGGCACTGCAAAAATGCTTCCCGATTCTTTCATGCCGCGTAAGTTGGCTAATGTGAGGAGTGCAATTAAGACGACTGCCATCGTGACACGATATGGATCTAGCCAATGTAGCGCAGACGTGATGGCAGTGACACCGGCCGAGATACTCACGGCGACAGTCAATATGTATGACACCATCAGGGAGACTGCGGCGATAAGCGACGGCACAGTGCCGAGGTTCTCTCGCGAGACAATATATGAGCCTCCACCATTTGGGTAGGCCATAATCGTTTGTACGTACGAAAATGCCACGGTGATTAAGAGTACTGTGATGCCAAATGCAATCGGTGTGGCGATTCCGAGTGCCGATCGATTGGCGTACATCAAGGCAATCAAAATCGCCTCGGTGGCGTATGCAACTGATGAGAGCGCATCTGACGAAAAGACCGCCAATGCGGTGCGTTTGGGCAACCGCTCATGAGCTAGTTGCTCATTTGCAAGCGGTTTGCCAACAAGTAACCGCTTGAACTCACTTAACATGACTTTTCACACCTTACTTTAGAAGGCAACGGACCAGCACGTCATTGAGCGGTGGTTGTCTTGTCGCAGTTATGCATGTACACATCGTTGAAGTACGTGCAGATAATAGCACTGTGCAGAAAAAAGTCAAGAGCAAAATCAGCGATATTGACCTTATTCGTTGAAACGTATACAGAACGCATCAATCCAGTATATTGCTCCGCGCCCCAAGAGAAGATTGCATAGCCACGCATCATCCTGCAGATATTTCCACCACCTCATATCGTGGCCATGCAACCACGGGGAAAGGCAGTCACCTCGGCGCGAGAATAAAGGAATTTGGGGCGCCCTTTCGGACGCGTATACGATGAGGAGCGTGAATCTCCGTGCCACAGCGCCTCAGCGCGCTACCGAATGAATGAAAGGGTGTTGTTGGGCGCCCTTTCGGACGTCCATACGAGGCCTGCGTCGCTCTCCTCCGTGCCACAGCGCTTCGGCGCGAGATAATTACGATTTGATGGCCGCATACATCGCCAACGCTGCCTGACGCTGTGTAGCATGTTCGACAATCGGGTACGGATACTCAATACCCATGGTAAGCCGTGCATTGCGCATGTCGAGACCTTGGAGGAGCCACGGTGAGTGGATGAATTTGGTCGGTACAAAGCGCAATTCGGGGAGGTACTTTTTGACGTAGGCGCCATCTGGGTCGAACTTCTGCCCTTGGCTGACTGGGTTAAAGATGCGAAAGTACGGTTGCGCATCCGTACCAGTCCCAGCAGCCCACTGCCAACCACCATTGTTCGCAGCAGTATCGCCGTCGAGAAGTTTTTGCATGAAATAGCGCTCTCCCCACCGCCAATCAATCAGCAAATCCTTGGTCAAAAACGACGACACAATCATGCGTGCTCGATTGTGCATCCACCCCTCTTGGTTGAGCTGGCGCATGGCTGCGTCCACAATTGGGTAGCCGGTACGCCCCTCACACCATGCCGCAAACCAGTCAGGATTGTTGCCCCACTGAATGGCGTCGTAGACTGGACGAAAGGAACTGCGTGTGACATGTGGGAAGTTATAGACGATCTGGTGATAAAAGTCGCGCCACGCCAATTCACTGAGCCAAACCTCAGCGCCACTGCGCTCTGCAACTGTCACTCGTGGCATATGAGCCAGGGCGAGTCGTGTGCACTCCTGTGGTGATAGGATACCGAATCGCAGGTAGGGTGAGAGCCGTGAGGTACCCGATTTGGCGACCATATCACGACCAACGGTGTAGTCATTGATTGCATGCTGCGCAAATTGTCGTAGCAGATGCTCGGCGTGCGCACGACTACTGTCGGGCATCGATACATCACTCTCCGGCCAATTGGGCCATATGGGATCTACTGGTTGGTTGGGGTGTTTGGTGAGTGGTGGTACATCAAACGCATCATCGAGATGGAGTGCATTGCGCCAGGCCCGATAAAACGGCGTAAAGACGGTGTACGGCGTGCCGGCGCCGGTTTTGAGGGTGGTTGGTGGCAGAATGGTCAGTGTTTGACTGGTTTGGCCGGTCAAGCCGTTGGCCAACAACAGCTGGGCGACCTCGCGGTCGCGTTGGCGCCCCCACGGACCCGTATCGCGCTCAAACGTTACCATGGTGGCGCCGTATTGCGCGGCAATGGCGAGCAGGACCTGGCGTGGGTCGCCGTAGGCAATCAAAAGCCCGCTACCACGTGCGACGAGTTCGGCGTGGAGTGTACGCAATCGGCTCGCCAAAAACGCCAGACGATTGGCCCCCACGCGTGATGATTGTTCTAGTGCTGGGTCGACAATAAAGAGCGGGATCACGCGCCCGTTACTGTGTGCGCTCGCGGCAGTGAGCGCTTGGTTGTCTTGGAGGCGTAGATCGCGGCGGAACCAGTGAATGCTGTAGTTCATTGGAGTAGATGCTGTTCTGTGTTTGATTGATATACCTATAACTACGCACTACGCATCATCGCTAGATGTATCAGGCACTTGGCTAATGAGATAGTCGACGAGTGTGGTCATTGAGGGGATCCGCACATCAACAGGTACGTCGTCCCAGCGCATATCAATGGTGTCGGGTGCAGTAATCCAGGCACCATGGAGTCCGGCATTGACAGCCCCAGTCACATCCCAGTGGTTGCCTGAGGCTACCCATACGCGATCCCGTAATGCACCGCAGTGTTTGGCTAACCCATGGTAGACATCAGGATGTGGCTTGTAGCGTTTGAATTGGTCGATGCTGATGATGTCATCCAGCAGGTCACCGAGCTGATTGTGAGCGACGAGCGCATTGAGTGTGTGCGGTGTGGCATTGCTGAACAACACGCAGCGCCAGCCGTGTGTGCGTAATCGTTTTAGGGTGGCGAATGTGTCAGGGTGACAGGGGAGTTGCCGTATTGCTGCACAAATCGTGGCATGATCGTTTTTCGTGAGATAGATGCGTGCCTCGGCAAGGGCATGCGTTAATGTGTCAGAAGTTAGTGTATCAAAGTCAAGATAGCGGTTCATGGCAGCGCGTCGGATTAGGTAATCAACTTGGAGTTGCCGCCAGCGTTGATAGAGCAAAGGTGCTTGTGCCCCACACAACGGTGTCAAAGTGTCAATGACTCCGCTCATGTCAATGATGGTGCCGAACACATCGAATGCAATGACGCGTGTATGCATGCTGAACCTCGGGTATGATACAAAGAGGGAGCGATAGGAGTACTTAATTGTGCAATACACCATAACACATGCAACTGCGCATGATGAAGAATCGTTGTGGCAAATGTTATATTATGCGGCGTGGATGGAGCTCGATGGTGCGACCTCGTATCATCCTGCCCTCGAGGATCCACAATTGCGCGATTACGTCACCGAATGGGGCGCACTCAATGATATCGGCGTTATTGCCCGTGACGGCAATCGGGTGATTGGGGCTGCTTGGGCCCGACCGGTGCTGCATGCCGATGAGACGGCCATGATGTCGACCGACGATGGTGAGCTGGCGATTGCCCTTGTGCCTGAGTGGCGTGGTCATGGTGTGGGGACAACGTTGCTGGCCTGTTTGTGTGCACTTGCCGATGATCAGCAGATGCCACTTGTGCTAACCGTGCGTGAACACAATCCAGCAATTGTGATGTATCAGCATGCGGGATTTGAGACACAGACTGCTATCCAAAATAGAGTTGGCGGGACATCATTTGTAATGCGACGAAAGAGTAAATCATGACAGAACAACAGCGTCTCGTGACGTGGCAGAGCCCGTCACTGTATATCGATCAAATGCGCGAGTTAAGTGGCACTGAGTACATTGATGCCGTGCGCGCCGGTACCATCCCCGTATCGCCGATGCTGAGCCTACTTGACATCCATGGCCGTGAGTGGAGTGAGGGCTATGCGTTATTTACCGTGGTGCCCCAAGAGTTTCATTATAATCCGATGGGCATGGCGCACGGCGGATTAGCCTGTGCCTTGCTCGACACCGCCATGGCCGTATCGGTGTTGACGATGTTGCCCAAAGGCGTCGGTTATGTGACGCTCGAGATCAAAATTAACTTCACCAAACCGATTGTGGCTAATGCCGGCGAGTTACGTGCCGAGGGTCGCGCTATCCATGTCGGCAGTCGTACGGCCACGGCCGACGGCCGCATCTACGATGCCGCCGGCAACTTGTATGCGCACGGCACGACCACATTACTCCTGATGCGCCCCACTGTTTAACGCAGGGCCATCGGGTTGCACAAATGGCGCCCAAGGGGCGTGCTGGTGTCAATCTGATGGCGCAGGGCCACGGCGTGACCCATGGGCAGGCCAACCTCGTCATCGAGGAGCTGAAGCTCGGCGCGCGTGAGGGCCTGCCACGTGCTATCAATGGCCACGCGCCCTGCTTTGATCAAAACCACACGCTCGGTGTACGCTGCGCATAAATTGAGATCATGACTGACCAGCACGACACTCCGGCCACGGGCGGTCGTGTCGTCGATGGCATGGACGAGCTGTTGAATACTTGCCTCGTCGAGCCCGGCACTCGGTTCATCAAGAGCCAGGATATCGCTCTCGAGGGCCATTACGGCCGCTGTTGCCACCAGCCGGCGCCGCGCCGGTGCGATGTCATAGGGGTGTATGTCGGCGACGTCGGTTAGTCCACAGGTAGTCAGCGCATGTTCGACACGGCGTTGAACCTCATTGGCACTGAGTCCGAGTGTACGCGGCCCAAAGGCAATCTCGTCGCGGATGGTGGCGGCAAAGAGTTGATTGCGCACATCTTGAAAGACGATGCCGACATGTTTGGCGTTGAGGCCGGGCGCCCGTCGGGCGATGTCGTGGTCGTGGATGCGCACGATACCCGTGGTAGGCCGCAGGAGTCCATTCAGATGGCGCAAAAGCGTGCTTTTGCCGGCGCCATTGCGCCCAAGGAGTGCAATGCGCTCGCCGGCACCAATATGCATGTTGATGCCGTTAAGGACTGGCGTATCGGGCGTATAGGCAAAGTGCACGTTTTCGATCTGCAAGATCGGCGTGGCGATGGCTGGTGCCATGTGTGCTACCACTGGTGGCTGCAAATCTGGCGGAGGCGTGAGAACGAGTTGATCAATCGTCTGAATGGTATGTGTGGGGGCGCAAATTCCCTGCTGCATGAGATATGAGTGTAGTCGTATGCCATACGGGCGCCCACTTTTTTGCGGATACATATCAAACACATGACTCGGCGTGCCACGAGCAACCAGTTGCCCCTGATCAAGTACGAGCACTGCATCAGCGAATGTCGCAACCCAGTCGAGATGATGCTCGGCGACGATGATGGTATGACCACGGGTGGCGAGCGATTTGAGTGTGACGCCGAGCGCCTCAACTGCTGGGGGGTCGAGTTGGGCGGT
This sequence comes from Chloroflexota bacterium, assembly GCA_046300655.1. Taxonomy (GTDB): domain Bacteria; phylum Chloroflexota; class Chloroflexia; order Chloroflexales; family Roseiflexaceae; genus UBA965. The sequence goes on from JBKCLM010000119.1 coordinate 26,556, forward strand.
CGGCTCATCGAATACGAGGACCGGTGGTTGCAACGCCAATGCGGCTGCTATGACCATGCGTTGCTGCTGCCCACCCGACAAGGCAAACGGTGAGCGTTCAGCCAGATGGGCGATATCCATCGCATGTAATGCATCAGTGACGCGTTGCCTGATGATGTCGGGGGCCAGGCCGAGATTTTGTAGGGCAAAGCCTACTTCCTCGGCGACTGTAAAACATACGCCTGAGATTTGGCTACTCGCCTGCGAAGTGACCAGCGTGACGTGCGGCAACATGGCAATCACACTTGACGTAATCGGAGAATGGTTGTTGACTGTGATGGTGCCGTCGACCTGCCCACGAAAGAACTGTGGCATAAAGCCGGTAATTATCGCACACAAGGTGCTTTTGCCCGCCCCTGAAGGGCCAATAATGGCCGTGATCTGTTGCGGGGTGATGTGGTAGGTCAGGTCGTGGAGTGCGTCAACGGTTTTGCGTTGATAACGGAACGACAGGTGTTCAAGCGTCACCGATGCGTTCATGACCATACTCCACTCACTCGGGCGATGATGAGGCCGCCAATTGTCAGGAACATCAGCGTGCGCCCGATATGTTGTGCACGCGAATCAACAATCTGTTGTAATCGGGTAGGTGGATTGGTGCTGGCAAATGCCCGTTGTTCAAGTGCCATCGCGCGCTCTTCGACATCAATTAAGGCGCCGACGACGAGCGGGCCAATCAGTGGAATCAAGGCTTTGATGCGACTCGGCAGCGCGGTGATGATTAATCCGCGCGCTTGTTGGGCCTCGAGAATGGCGTGTGTGCGCTGACGCATGTCAGGCAGGATTTGCAGTGCCATCAGCAGGATGTACTCGATGCTCCGCGGCATGCCTCGCTCGGCCAACGCTTGTGCAAGTACCGATGGTGTTGTCGTTAAGATGACCGCTAATAATCCGCTCCCCAATGCGACAATGCGTGCCAGACTGATGCTGGCGACATATAGTCCGCCGAGCTCGAGCGAATAGCTGCCGAGCATGATGCGTCCATAGCCCGGCGTGGGGAACAGTAACCCCTGGATGATAAACAGCGATAGTGCGATTGGCACAAACAACCCGAATAATGTACGGTACATCGGCCAGCGTTGTGCCGATGTGAGTGGCGTGGCGATTGCCACGCCCATCATCACCCAGGCACCCCACGGCGTCGGTGTGATGTAGGCGGCAATCGCCACAGTAATGGCCCAGCTCAACTTGGTGAGGGGATGGAGTCGGTCAAACCAGCCAGCCTGCATTGGTGCGTTCGTATCCTGTGTGTTTATTGATCCTCGAAGCGCTCGAGCACGCGCTTGGGCAACAAGTTGATGATAATCCAGACCACCATGAACGAGGTCATTTTGTCGAACGGATCAGAGACTGCGCCTTGCGCAAAGACCGAAGTCAAGATGTTCTGACCACTGGCCATGAATGAGGCCACCAACACATCGGTACCTGACCCAGTCACTCCACCGAACAAGTAGGCAGTGATTGGCGCTGAGATGACGGCTGCTACAATACCCGTCAAGATGCCGGCCAACCCGGCATAGCCGCCGTTTTTGATCAGCACCGCACCACCGACGATGCCAATCACGCCTGTAATGCCAAAGATGAGAGCGTTGGCGTTGATGATGTCGGCCATGGCGGGGAGTGAACCGTCTTCGTTGGCATTCAGGAAGGTCAGAATGAACAGCGATAACGCCACAAAGAACAATCCACCCACGGCTGCACCAACCCACTGTGGTGAATTGCTACGGAACACGCCGTTGCGACCGAAGATGCCGGCCATGACGCCAATCACTAATGCGACGACGGCGTAGGGCAATGCGTAGGCGTTGCCGAGCAGACTCCAGATGACGTTGGCGAGTAAGCCGGTCAACCCGCCAGCAATGGGACCCAGCAAGGCACCAACCAGTACGGTGCCGATGCTATCCAGATAAATGGGGAGTTTGAGCACGGTCACCAACTGACCAACCACGATGTTCATGGCGATGGCCAGTGCCATCAACACAATGTTGATGGGGTTCTTGAGCGGATTGAGAAAGCGCTCCATAAACATTGCCTCCTGACACGCTATGTGTCACTACTCTGACCGACGCAGGCCATCCAGCCACGATGAACGCAACGCGGTAAACGAACCGTCTATGATGCTCTGTCGCATTTCACGCATTAAACGCAACAAGAAAGCAACGTTGTGAAGACTCACCAGCCGGATGCCAAGTAACTCCTTGGCCCGGAAAAGGTGATGAATATATGCCCGTGAGTAGGTCTGACACACGTGACAACTACACCACGCATCGAGTGGCTCGTCGCTGTCACGACAACTAGCGTTGTTGACGTTCAGGCGGAAGTTGCGCGTGGCGTCCTTGACCAATGCTGCACCGTGTCGACCAAGCCGTGTTGGACTCACACAGTCGAACATGTCAATCCCGCGAGCTACCCCCTCAAACAAATCATCGACATCGCCGATGCCCAACAAATGGCGTGGTTTACCATCAGGCATGTGCGGCACGGTCATGTCAACCACGTCGTAGATTTGACCTTTGTTGGCGCCGAGTGATCCGCCGATACACAAGCCATCAAACGCCATGGTACCGATGTGCTCGGCGCTGGCTTTGCGCAAGTCCTCAAACACGCCCCCATGCACAATGCCAAATAACGATTGATCGGGGGTGGGCATAGCAATGTCGTGTTCGCCACGGAGTGTTTGTTGATGATAGGTGAGACAGCGCTCCTCCCAAGTGTGGGTGCGTTTGAGTGAGCGACGGGTGTAGTCGTAGCCGGCGCGGAATGGTGGCAACTCGTCGAAGCAGAGAATGATGTCGGCGCCGATGCCCTTCTGGATTTCGATGCTGCGCTCTGGCGTAAACACGTGGCGTGAGCCATCGATGGTCGACTTAAAGATGACGGCGTCATCGGTGACTTTGACCATGCCCGGACGGGGAGTGTATGACCCACGTCCTTTGACTTCATCGGCGATGCCGCCGTATTTGAGACTAAAGACCTGGAATCCGCCGCTGTCAGTCAAAATCGGCCCGTCCCAGCGCATAAATTTGTGCAGACCACCATGCCGTGCGATGAGTTCATGCCCGGGCTGCAAATAAAGGTGGTATGTATTACCGAGGATGATTTGGGCGCCATGGGCGGCCACCTCGTCGGGTGCAAGCGATTTGAGGGTACCTTTGGTGCCAACTGGCATAAATACGGGCGTTTCGATTACGCCGTGACCTGTGACAATCCGACCGGCTCGGGCACGCGTCTGCGCATCTCGGGCCTCAGTAGTAAACGTAAGTGGCATGAAGCCTCCATTGTGCGTTGTGCAATCACGTGTATGTCAGCGCAGGGATACGGAGCATGCACTATGCGTCATGCATAGGGGGATGTGGGGATGCGACGACTTCCACAAATGACTGATGAGGAATTATAGATGACAGTTGAATAGAATGTCCAATGTGTGGCACCATAGAATCATGGTACTATTGAATATAAATCATTCATTTATGGCGTTAGGTTCAACAAATGAGTCACGAACAACATCGTCAACATGCAGCCGACCAAATCGGTGGTATTCGCTGTGGCGTACTCACGATCAGCGATACCCGCACCATCGAGAACGATAGCGGCGGCCGGCTCGCCCAAGAGTTACTCTTGGCAGCACACCATACCATCAATCACTATGCGATCGTCAAAGATGAGCCAACACAGGTGTTAGCACACGTCAGTGATTGGATTACCGCAGGATGTCAGGTGATTATTACAACGGGTGGCACTGGCATCGCCAAGCGCGATACTACCATTGATGCGATTGAGCCGCGACTTGAGCGCAAACTGCCCGGGTTCGGCGAGTTGTTCCGCATGTTGTCGTACGAGCAAGTCGGCTCGGCAGCCATGTTGTCGCGTGCGACGGCCGGTACTTGGGGCACGAGCCTGATTTTCTGTTTGCCAGGCTCGCCGGCAGCCGTTGAGCTGGCCATGACCCGCCTGATTGTGCCCGAGTTGCGCCATTTGGTGTGGGAGACGTTGCGACAGGGGCCGTTGGCGCAGAAAGCGAGTCAGTCATGATTAAAACAATTGCCTTGGCAATGGTGCGCTTTTATCAGCACCATTTATCCCCCCTCAAACCACCAAGTTGCATCTATACACCAACCTGTTCGGAGTACACTTATCAGGCGATTGAAAAGTATGGCTTTGTGCGTGGAGTTTCGATGGGCGTAGAACGCTTGCTTCGCTGCCACCCGTTCTCCCAAGGTGGTGACGACCCCGTGCCGTAGGTGCGTCCGGGTTGCAGGTGATGTTCAAATGGATATGCCGAACAACGTAGATGGCAAGGGCGTCGCTTGCGGCGCCCCTTGGTATGTATCATCGAAATACTCCATACACAGAATGCACAGTAAGTGGTATACTGACATCATCAATGATTTCTATCGTTGAATCTTTAACATATTGTATGTTAGTGCACACACGATGTGCCGAAGACGCTTTTGGATGAGTGCCTTGTAGAGTGTCGTCAGATACGCGCTTTACCAAAGACAAAAAATACGCATTTTCATATTCTCAGACACAACGAAGTGACTTAAACTGCGGCACAGGTAAGCTGTTGCGTGATGCGGTTTGGGTTGTGTGTGCAAGTAGAGTGCGTCAACATCCTGGCACCTTTGGATTTGTGTGTGTGCTCAATTAGAGGAGCTCACACCGAGTTATGGCAGAGCAAGTACGTAAGGACGTTGCTGTTTTCATTGACTTCGAAAACATCTACGTCAGTGTCCGTGACAAACTGGACACCAATCCCAACTTTGAAATTATCATGGACCGTTGTAACGAACTCGGTCGCGTGATTTTGGCCCGCGCCTATGCCGACTGGTATCGTTATCCCCGCATCACCAGCGCCCTTTATGCCAACAACATTGAGCCGATGTACGTGCCGACCTACTACTACGACAAAGACGCTGGTCGTACTGGTCGCCCCATCAAAAACAGCGTCGATATGAATCTTTGTATCGAGGCTATGCGTACGCTCTTTACGATGCCTGGCCTATCAACCTTCGTGTTGATTACTGGTGATCGCGACTTTATTCCGTTGGTGAATAGCATTCGCCAACAAGGCAAAGATGTCATCATCATCGGCGTGGGTGGCGCTGCCTCATCGCATTTGGCCCAAAGTGCTGATGAGTTTATCTTTTATGAGCATCTGATAGGCAAGCAAATTGCTACGGCTCCGGCTGCTGCGTCGAATCGGCGCTATAGCGAAATCGATGAGTTTGAGCGGCCAGCCCGCGACCGTGCTACACCGTCCGTTCAACGCGCGTCACGCAACGATACCACTAAGCCCGAAAAGGCTGAGAAGCCTGAGCGCAAAGACAAAGAATCGACCGGACTTACTGAGGATGCAATTTGGGAGATGCTGACGAAGGCTGTAGTCGAGGCCCGCGCTCGTAGCATTGTGCCCTCAGTTGGATCACTCAAGACACTGGTGCGTGAGTTGTCGAATGGCGAGTTCCGCGAGAGTATGGTGCGTGATGCGAGTGGTCGTCCGCTCGAGCGCTTCCGCGATGTGGTCCAAGAGGCTGCTAAACGCGGCAAGTTGATTATCTCGACTGATAGTATCGTCAACGAGATCTTCTTGCCTGGTGAGGATCCTCGTACGCTCTCGTCCTTTAATGTGCCGATGGAGAAACCGCCCGAGCGCGCTGAAGAGCCATTGCCGTCACTCGTGGCTGCAGCCAATGAGGCTCGTACATCTGCGAGCCAGACTAACAACGACAAATCACGCCGACGTCGTCGGAACGACCGCGATAACAAACGCCCACAAGCGCAACCCGCCGTCGCTGCAACGCCGACAGAGCCAATGGCTCCAGTGGCCGATGAATACGAGATTGTGACACAAGATTCATTGGCTACTCATGTGGCCCTAGGTGCAGATTCAATCACGGCGGCTGAACAACCTGTGCAAGCTGCGAGCGTGCCATTTAGCGACGAAGAGCGCCAAATGGTGCGTGATATTGTCGCAAATAGTGATCGTGCGTTGTCGTTCCAACAAATCTATGATGCACTTCGTTCAACACGGAATCGCGGTGGTGAGAACCAAATCCCACGCACCAATGAGGAGTTGCGGTCGCTGGTCAAGTCAATCATCAATGCTGGTGAACTGCAACGCATTGGTCGAGGTAATCGGGTCAGCTACCGTATGGCTCAAGCCAAAACACCGAAAGCTAGCGCTATCACCGCAAGCGACGATGCCAATGATGCCGCAGTTGCGGTGAATGTAGCACCGTCAGAGGCAATCACCGCCATCGCGGAACTAACCAGCGAGCTAGCAGTGACTGATGCTCCTACCCCCGTGATGGTGCCAACGCCTGACGATTTGGGCGATCTCGATGACGGCTTGTCGTTGCCGCCATTAACGCCATCAAAGGTGACCGAGGCAACGCCAGAGCCAACATCAGCTAAGACTACCGCAAAGCCGAAGAAGCAAAATAATCGTGGTGGTTCTAAATCATCGTCAACGGCAACACGTGCACCTAAACCACCGACACAATCAGTACCAACTGAACCAGTGGTAACGGCCAAACCTACGCCGACGCCTGCCCCGACTCCAGCAGCACAGGCACCAGCGACGCGTGAGCGCAAGGGGTCAACCGCCAAGCAACGCGATGCAAAGCCCAAATCAACATCGTCGGCTACCAAGCAGCCCAGCGTTAAAGCAAAACCTGTTGCCCAGAGCGTGCCGTCACCTGTGGATACGCCAGCAAGTGCACCCAAGCCACGTCGCCGTAAACAAGCACCGGAGAGTTAATCATGCGCGTTAAGATTTGTGGAATCCGTGCGCCTGAACACATATTGGTGGCAGCTGCTGCCGGAGCCGACATGATTGGCCTGGTGTTTGCACCGAGCAAGCGCCAAGTTGATCTTGATACCGGCAAGTTGTTGGTGCAGGTGTTGCGTGATGCTGGGTATGCAACCAAAGTCGTCGGTTTGTTCGTCAATGCAAGTGTGGCGACGATTCGTCAGGTCGCACAGGAGTGCCAACTCGATTGTATTCAACTGCATGGCAATGAGCCGTTGAGCATCGTGGCTGATCTCCCCGAATTGCCAGTCTGGCGCGCCGTACGCTTGCAGGGTGCCGATGACGAGACTGAGTGGCTAGCAACTACGCATCCGCGCGTTACTTTATTGGTCGATGCGCATGTCAGTGGTAGCTATGGTGGCACAGGTGCACAGGCTGATTGGACCAAAGCCGCTGAATTAGCCGCACGTCGCCCGATTGTGCTTGCGGGTGGCCTGAATCCGAGTAATGTAGTGGCGGCCGTTCGTCAAGTGCGGCCATGGGCAGTCGATGTAAGTAGTGGTGTTGAGCGCGATGGCATCAAAGATAATGGCTTGATGGCTGCGTTCATTGACTTGGCCAAGCAGGCCTAAGGAAAGTGGCATGTTGCGACGTTGGTGGAGTATCGTAGGGGCAATTGCGACGATGGTGTTGTCAATTCGGTATGTCTTGACACGCGTGCGTCCGGTGGTTCTACGACCAACCGAAGATAGCACGTCCGAGTTGGGTGGTACCGAAACAACACTTGGCATTCGCCGAATTATCGTAAGCGACCTGCATCTCGGTGCAGGCGATCGCCTCGATGATTTTAATGCGGATCGCGAATTTGCTGAATTCGTGCGTGAATATGTCATAAATGAGCCGACCGAACTTATCTTGGCTGGCGATACGTTTGAGTTCTTGCAAGTGGAGTTGCCCGATATTCCCGATTTTGAGTGGAGTGGGCGAGCTGCTGAGCGTCGGCTTGAGGTCATTCTTGATGCTCATCCGCTAGTCGTGCATGCGCTCAATGAGTTTATTCGTACACCTGGGTGTTATCTCACACTGTTGGTTGGTAATCACGATTTCGAGATTCACTATCGCAGTGCCAAAGCTTTGCTTCGGCGCAAGTTGCATTTGACTGTCGATGACCCGCGCTTACGGTTTGCTATTCGGTATCATGGTGACGGGGTGTTTATCGAACACGGCAATCAATTTGAGCAGTGGAATAGCTTCGTACGCTTTGAGGGTGTCAGCCAGCCGTTTGAGTTGGTGCGTGGTACCTACGCCGTCAAAAGTGTTATCAACACGCTTGAGCGTGCGCCACTCCCGATTGCCCCGTATATCGATAACGTCAAACCGAGCTCGGCTTTTTTGTGGCATCTGCTCGGATTGACCCGATTGCGTGACTGGCAGGTGGTGTCGTTTGTGATGCGCGGCGTACTAATGGCAATCCGGAGCATGTTGATACCATTGTCGTATCGCAAAAGCGAGGATTTGCTTGAGTCAGCAACATCGGTACGCCATCTCGAGAACCAACGTCGTTTGCAGCGTGCCATAGACAGCCTGCGGCGTGTGATTGAGCGTCGCACCGAGCGGCGGAGCGATACCGTGCCACCGTACTTGATGGCACACATTGAGCGCGAGTCGCGCCGGCAGTTGCTCCGTGAGGTGCGCGAGTTTAATGTGTCAGTGCTCCGTGAGATGGTTAACATTGCGCACGCACCACAGCATCGTGATACAGTATTATTTGTGTGTGGTCACACGCATTTGGCGCAACACGTGCCGTTCAACGAGCGTCAAACATATGTGAATGTTGGCACATGGACGGACGTCGTCATCGATATTGCCACAGGTAAACGGCAACACCAGCGCTGTCCGTTTTTGCAGGTCGACTATTTTGAAGGGAAGATGCAGTACGAGTTTTTGGTATGGCGTGGCACACAAATGGAGCCAACCCCGTGGTCCCCTGAGGCCATTGGTCGCCCGAGATTGCTCCGACGTACAACAACTCCCGCACGTTTTCGCTCAGATGGCGTTACAATAACAGCATGGAAGCAAGGAGGAGATTCGTAATGAAGTCATTTTTTCGTCTTTTAGGGTTGCTCGCAGTTGCCGGTATCGCCTTGGTGGTCTACCGCGCACTTCGCCAGGAGAGCAATGCCCCAGCCTCACCAGCCGCTGTCCCAGCCGCTGGCAAGCGCTCAATCAGCCCCGATTTGTTGGCTATTTTGGCTGATCCGGGCGACAAGGGTCCTATCGAGTTGTTGAGTGATACTGATGGCCGCGAGTGGTTGATCAACCGCCGCAACGGCTTCCGCTACCCCGTCGAAGATGGCATTCCAATTATGCTCATCGAAGAGGGCGAGAAGAACCGCGATGCATCATTGATTACCGGTTAATTCAACACAATGATGCGGGGCACGGCATTCGCCGTGCCCCGCGTTTTCGTGTAGGTGACTACTTGGCCAATCCTCGCTCAACCAGATACTGCCAACTCGCCGCAATATCATCGTGATTGCGCATCTCGAGGATGATGCGTGGTTGATGCGGTAGTTGCTGGAGCTCAGCAAAAATCGCCGCAAAATTGATATCCCCGAGCCCGAGCCGGTGATGCCAATCATAGGTGCCATCGGTGTCCTGCAGGTGCACATGCCGCAAGATGTCGCCGTTCTGACGGATCCACTCGGTGATGCTTGCTCCGCCGCGCGTCATGCCAATACGTACATGGCCCACATCAATGCTGTGTTGCACCCACGGTGACTCGAATGCTAAGACAAATTCTCGTAGCACGCGTGGATTGAGATCTTGAATTGTCTCAATGACGAGCGTGCATCCAATTTGACTCGCAAGTGTCACGACGGGTGCAAGTGTGTGGCGTGCATGTTCGATGATGTGCGCAACTGATTTTGGTGTGACGGCGCTGAATCCCGTGCCAAAATTCATGAACGGACTATGCACTACCATCTGTTTCGCCCCGATTTGACCCGCAAACTCAAGCCCTTGGAGCAATCGGCGTTGCACCACTGCCTGAATGGCCGGATCGCCACAACCAATATCGAGTCCATGGAACGGCCCATGAATGCCAAGCCGACCCGTGTAGCCAGCAAGCATGCCCCGAATGAGTTGTGTCCGTTCGCGCCAGTTGCCATCGAGGCAATGCGGGTCGACGGCGTCTTGAATCTCGAGGTCACGCTGGGCTGACAGAATCCACTCAAGATGTGTGTGAAGTTTGTAGCTCGGTATCGCAGCACCGACAATAGGAATTGGCTGCATAGTCTCCCCGCTTGTGTATGTGTCTGATATAACTATGCCAAAGCCGTATTAAGGGCGAACAAATATTCGATGAAAAGGAGTTTAGCGTTTGGGTGTCAGACGCGATCGTGCTAAGGCGAATAATCCGAGCATGCTTGCGCCAGCTGCAACCGCAGTCACAAGAGTCATTTGGCCGGTTGTGTAGAGCCATTCACTACTCAACGACGAGAAAATGCGGCCGAACCCGATTGTCGCCGATACCAGTGCCATCATCGTGCCACGTGCCTGCGGTAATGCCTCGCTCAAGAGTGGGAATGTCGCAACAATTGCGTACTCAATCATAAAATAAAAGACAAACAGGACAATGACCGTGCTAATCCAGCTCGTATCGACAATCGGCATCAACAACAAACAAATGCTCGTTACCATGAATGATGTCAGCACTGAACGTCGCTTGCCGATGCGGTCTGAGAATGCCACAACCGCCAAAGATCCTGCGAGTTCGGCAATGCCGATAAGCACAAATAAATTCCCCAACATACTCTCATTTGCGCCAAGTACATCCTTGAGCCATGTGCTTTGGGTGATAAAGAACAAGTCGTTGCCGCCGAGCGTCAAAAACGGAAAGAGTAGGAGCAACCATAATGCTGGCATTTTGACCGTATCCCAGGCAAACCCATTCTCGTTGGTTGTAGATGAAGTTTTGACGTGATGCTCTGGTAACTGGAAGACACTGAGAAAACCAAAGACGCCGACGCCGGCTAAGATGGCATATGCCCAGCTGATGTTGTTTTGCAGATCAATTAAATACATCAATGGTGCGACACCGATAATTGCCGAGATGGCCCAGGCCGTCTCAAAAATGCCGAGCATCCGACCACGTTGTTCGTATGGACTGCGTGCACTTAAGTAACTTTGGGCCGACGGCAAATAAAACGCCGTGGCTAGACCAATCAGCAAATAGCCTAGTTGGAATAGTAAAAAGACATCCGTGAAGCTACAAATTAACGCCCCTACGATGAATATACCTAGGCCACCAAGCATCACCTTGCGCTCACCAAAACGGTCAGCCAAGGTGCCACCAATTGGCGATGCCAGCGATGCAGCAGTTTGGAGTGCCACCAATGTGGCCACCTGTTGCAGTGACACATCAAATCGGCTACTCAAGAACGGCAACAACGGGTAGACAATACGAAATGCAGTGGTTGACGCAAGTCGTCCACTCGTAACCACAATCAAGTCTATTGGTCGTAATGGCGGTAACTGTGTCACGAAGACTCCTCTATGCTACTGTGTTGTGTGATACGCTCATCTCATGCAACGCGTATGTGCATGCAGCTCATCTGTTGTCAAACACATGGTGTCCAGCGATATGCGCAGACTGCTCCCGACGTGATGCACGGAGTGGTGCATCCGCCAGAGTGCGGCGATTAACGTCAGCGTACCAGACCGCATAAATTGTAGCATTAATGTTCTGTACGTGCTTAATGCTGGTTTGGGCAAGATGCAACCAATGCCTCACGTGCGGAGTCATACGATGCAGTCTGTGTCATCGATGGTAGTGTTGGCGATAAACTTACAGATTGAGTGGTGAGGGTGGTATGATAGATTCATCACATTTTGGGGGAGCAAAACGATGGGTATTGAGATGATTTTGAGCGATATTGTGCCATTAATTGTGGGTATTGCTGCGATTTGGATTGTCTGGAAGATTATCTCAGGAATGTTGCGCATCGTCATCAGTCTCGCCATCATTGCAACTGTCGCCTATTTGTTTATGGGGAATATGTGAGTAGTCAGTTGCGCAGTGTGCATGCGACGCGGTATATCATGCCGCTCCGTGAGGGTGGCTCGTTGCCCGGATTGGTTGAGGCAGATGACGACGGCATCTACGTCGTAAAGTTTCGAGGGGCAGGACAAGGGAGTGGCGCACTTGTAGCCGAGATTGTGGCCGGCGAGTTAGCGCGTCTGCTCGGCTTGCCTGTGCCCGAATTGGTCTTTGTTGAGATTGACCCGTTGCTTGGCCGCTCCGAGCCCGATGGCGAGGTGCAGTCGCTGATTCAGAACAGTGCCGGTCAAAACGTCGCTTGCGATTTTTTGCCAGGGGCATTGCCTTTTGATGGTGCCATGTTGTCCCAGGTTGATCCGCTACTCGCCTCTAAAATCGTCTGGTTTGATGCGTTTGTTACCAACATCGATCGGACAGCGCGCAACACCAACATGCTGTGGTGGCATCGCCGCTTGCATCTGATTGACCACGGAGCATCGTTGTTTGTTATGCATGCCTGGGACGGCTACGAAGATCGCATTCGTTCGCCGTTTAGTGCCATCAAGGATCATGTGCTGCTACCGATTGCCGCCCATGTCGCCGAGGTTGATGCCGAGATGACAGCGACGGTTACCCCGGAACGGCTTACGGCGATTTGTCAGTTGGTCCCTGATGCCTGGTGGCCACTCGGTCGACGTTGGAGCGATGCCGAACAGGTCAAGTCGGCGCTGATGAATTATTTGCTCGGTCGCTTGGCTGCGCCACGACCATTTGTTGATGAGGTGTTGCGTGCCCGCGCTACATTCGTATGATTACGCCATCATTCGCCTAACTCCGCGGTTAGAGCGCGGCGAATCAATTAATGTGGGTGTTGTACTCTACTGCCGTACCAAACGCTTTTTGGCGGCACCGACGCACCTCGATCCGGCGCGTGTGCATGCGCTTGATGCGACCTGCGATCTGGCTGTTGTCGCCGATCAGCTTGCGTTATTTAGTGCAGTGGCACGGGGCGACCGCGACGCAGGACCGATTGCCGCATTACCGCAGCCCGAGCGCTTTCATTGGTTGGTTGCGCCGCGGAGTACGATTATTTATGCTGCACCAGTCCACTGTGGACTGACTGAGGACCCACAACACCAGCTTGCACGCTTGATGCAACAACTGGTGTTGTGATGTTGTTTCCGCAGGATGATGGGCGTATTATTGACTTGAAAGTTGACGTAACGTATCTGGATGGCGCTGTAGTTTGAGGAACGCCTCAATTGCAGCGTCAATTCCATCTTTACCGGCGCGGAAAATTCCCTCGTCCAGATAAATCTGCTGCTGTTGGGCGGCTCGCTCTGCGACCGGGAACGACCATTTGCGTGGATCAAGCCGGTCCGCATACTGCACGGCAACTGGTAGGCGTGACAGGTGTGGCTGGAAGAGTGGGTAGTTGCTCATGGCGTCATACCCCACCCAACAACCAATCCCCTCGGCATCGAGTGCGTCACAGACTATCTCATTGTTCACGCCGCCAAATGCCTCAGGTTCCATGGCCACAATAAACCGATAAAACGAAAGTCGAGTAATCCGCTCATCGACGTGCATGGCACGCAACCCAGGCACTTCTTTGATGCGTTGCATGAAATATTGTGCATTAATGGCACGCTCGTCCATTTGCGCAATGAACTTCGCAAGTTGGCTATTGAGCAACGCCGCATGTAATTCGCCGAGCCGATAATTACAGCCGAAGGTATACTCTTTGCCGGCTTCATCTTTGGGGCGTCCGCAGTCGATGATTGAGTGAGCCCGGCGGGCGAGTGCTTCGTCGTCGGTCAGCAATGTGCCGCCTTCACCAGCGGTGAGGATTTTGGAGCTTTGATGACTAAACGAGCCAAAATCACCAATGCACCCCACTCCTTTGCCGCGCCACATTTTGCCGGGGCTGTGGGCGCAGTCCTCGATGACGTGTAAATTATGCCGGGCGGCGATGGCCATGATGGCATCCATGTCACAGACAATCTGGCCGGTGTGGACGGCGATAATCGCACGCGTGCGTGGGGTGATGGCCGCCTCGATTGCCTCGGCGTCGATTCCCCAACTGCGCGGTTCGACGTCAACGACGACGGGCAATGCACCAGCTGCCATGGGGGCGTATGCCGTGGCGGCAAAGGTGAGTGCCGGCACGATGACCTCGTCACCCCAGCCAATGCCCAAGGCCTTGAGCGCGACTTCCATGGTGACGGTGCCATTAACCATCAGGATGCCATGGGAACTCCCTTGGAACTTGGCGAAATCAGCGCAAAAGCGTGCATTGTACGGACCTGGTTCGGGGTAGCCACCCCAACGGCCACTGCGGAGTGCCTCAAGCACAATAGCCTCGTCATCGCCGTCAATGACCGGCCAAGTGGGGTATGAAGTTGGTCGAGTCGGGGATCCGCCTGCAATTGCCAGTCGCTCAGACATAATCGTCTCCTTTGCTGGTTGTTGTAGTTGCCAAAAACTATACTCAGCAGATACCTACTGAGGGCGGTAAGTGTGTGTTATGGCGTGCGTACGATGAGGATGATTTCTTGGCTGGTTGGGATAAGCGAGCCAACCGGCGGATTGGTGTTGACCACATACCCTGGTTGAATCGTATCACATGCGGTGCCGAGTGTGTCACAGGTTTGGTAGTCGCTACTTGCAATTGGGATTTCGGCAGCCGTCAATAGCTTGACTGCATCTTGTTCGCTAATACCGGTCACATTTGGAACGCGTCGATTGTTGCCGATACTTGAGTAGACACGAATGGTGTCACCAGATTGGACTTGCGTATATGCTGGTGGATCAGTGCGCACGATTGTATCGGGTGCAACATCGGGATTAGTTTCCTCGATGAGAATGACGCGCAGTCCCAACGCTTCGAGTGCTTGACGGCCTTGATTGGTATTCTGGCCGATAATGTCTGCTGGCACACTAGGCGTGTTCCGCCCCATGCTCAACACGTAGTAGATGGTCTTGTCATCGGGGATGGGCTCACTCGCAGCAGGGCGTTGACTCATGATTAACCCAACGCCAACAGTGTCTGAGTATTGACTCGGTTCAGGCACGGCCTCGAGCCCAGCCTCGCGCAGAATCGACAGCGCATTCTGTTCGTTCTGATTGAGAATGTTAGGTACCTGGTTGTCACTCAAAATAGTTGCCAGCGCTGTGGGTGTCGCAACTGTCGTGTCGTTGTTCGGTTGTGCGGTAGCGACGACCTCAGGTGTTGCTGGTGTGACCACCTGACTGAATGGTCCAACCACAAATAAGTAGGCAACTGCTACCACGAGTGTCAGCAACAAGAGCAAGATGATAAATCCACCAAATTCACGTCCCTCACGTGAGGGTAACGGTGTGGTGGGCGAGCGTAGCGGTGGCATATTACGCATGCCGCTTGAGATTGATGTCGCACTCCGTGCGCTGTTTGTTGCACGATACGGTGGTTGATGCGCTGTATCACGTACTTCGGATTCTTCTTGGGCTCGTAGCAATTGCGCAAAATCACGCGCCGTCGTTGGGCGCTCTGCTGGATTTTTGGCGAGTGCACGCATCACAAGTTGCTCAAGTGCTGGTGATACGTTCGGGTTGTGCCGTCGAATCGGTGGTGGCTTTGAGCCAACATGTTGCAATGCCACCGCCACTGCTGTATCGCCAGTAAAGGGCAACTGCCCAGTGAGTGATTCGTAAATGGTTACCCCTAGGGCATAAATGTCGGACTGCGCTGTGGCAGGTTGGCCACGCGCTTGCTCTGGTGAGATGTAATCGGCAGTGCCAAATGTTACACCGGTGTCGGTTTGGGCAGTTGACAAGCTACTCTTAGCAATACCAAAGTCAGTGATTTTGGCGGTACCATCGTGGGTTACCAAGATGTTTTGTGGCTTGACATCGCGATGGACCATACCCAACTGGTGGGCTGCATCAAGGCCATCAGCAATGGCAGCGGCGATTTGGAGCACTTGTTGCACAGGGAGTTGCTTATAGCGCAAAATCATGCTTTTGAGATCGCTACCGTCTACAAATTCCATCACAATGTAGTGCTGACGGTCCTCTTCGCCCTCGTCATAAATATCAACAATGCTCGGATGCCGTAGGTTCGCCGCAGATTGTGCCTCGTGAATAAACCGTTTGCGGAAGTTGAGATCAGCCGCATGATGCGGATGTAAGATTTTGATTGCGACAACACGATTCAACCGCAGATCACGTCCGCGGTAAACGGCAGCCATGCCACCATCGCCAATTTTTTCTTCGAGTTCGTATCGCTGGCTTAGAATCTTTGTTTGCATAGATGTTGGCATAGTGGTTGCTACTTAGTGAAACATACGTTGGACGTGTATGTTCGTATCGGTTGGTGTGACTATTCCCAAATGTGCCTCGAGCCTGTACAGGTTGATGACATCCTCTTGGTTGTAGTTGAGTAACAACTCAAGGGCACGGGTGTCGTTGTTGTATTCGTAAAGATGCCATAAACGTGGCGCATCAGATCCGGAGATACCTGCGGTGTCGCGCGCGATGCCTGTAATGACCTCGATACGCTTGAGCCCCCCACGTAACCCGTGCTTGCGACACACATACATCAAATCACTATGGCTGAAATCTTGTTGTAAATTGATACGCAACGACTGTTTGATGCAAGGCAAATCAAACCCTGTCCCATTAAACGTGACCAGAGTCGTGATCCCCTCGAGTGCCTCATACAGTGCAACATCACGTATGCCGCTATCAATCAGTTGAATTGTGCCACGATCATGTCGGTAAATACCAACCACGCTGATACGACGGTCGTGTGTCGTCTCGATATCGAGATAGGCGCGCATAATCCTACCGCTCCTCTCGGGCATCGTTCGTTTGAATCAGCGTAAACTAATGCAATTATGACATACGGTAGTGAGTATGTCAAAAAAAGTCTATTTGTGACAAATTTACTTTTTAATTTTGACATGTTACAGCTCAAAAAATACATATAAAGTGTAATACCAAGGTTAGGTGTTAAATATTTATTTTGGCCAAAAAACGACGCATTACAATAATGATACAGTACAATACAAATCTATTTGTGATAGCAAAGGGACCCGCTATGATTCGACCTGTGATTCTTGATACTGATCCAGGGATTGATGATGCGTTAGCTATTCTCTTGGCGGTAGCGTCACCTGAAGTTGCATTGCGTGGTGTGACGGTTACCGGCGGTAATTGTGCGATGCGTGATGGTTGGCAGAACGCCCGCGCAGTGCTCTCGATGGTACAACGCACTGATATACCGGTGTTGGCTGGTGTTGAGCTGCCGTTATTGCGCCCGGCATTCATAGCAGCCGAGACACATGGTGCGAGCGGATTAGGGTATGCAACACCATCACCGGCAACGCATGCGACTGACCCACGCCATGCGGTTGATTTTTTGATTGATACAATTATGGCGCACCCTGGTGAGGTGACGCTTGTGCCGGTGGCGCCACTCACCAATATTGCCATGGCGATTCGCAAAGAACCTCGGATTGTGGCTGCAGTGCGCGAGGTTATCATCATGGGTGGTGCGGTGCGTGTTGACGGGAACACCACATCATTGGCTGAGTTTAACTTTTATGTGGATCCGCATGCCGCACACATCGTGATGCAAAGTGGTATGCCGATGACCTTGGTCCCATGGGATATCACCCGCGATGTGATGCTGTATCAATCACATATCGACCAATTGCTGACGGTGAATTCTCCTGTGTCGCAATTTATTGCGGATGCGACTCGCTTCTATCTGGAGTTTCATCAGGCGAGTTTTGGGGTGGCCGGATGCGCCATCAACGATCCCGTGGCACTTGCCCTGACATTTTGGCCTGAATTAGCACAAACCACTGCCGTGCATATTGATGTTGAGCATACGAGTGAGTTGACGATGGGCAAAAGTGTGATGACGTATGTGGGGGATACTGCGCATCCGCCGCGTGACACCGACATGACAGGATTTGACCGTCAACGCGGGCGCTGGCAGAGCATGCATCGTCCAATCCCGAATGTGCGCTTGGTGACGCACTTCGATCAGGAGCAATTCATTGCCCGGTTTGTCGAGCGGATGCGCCAGCTTGCCACACAATTACCGGCTTAACCTTGTGCAACTATTTGCGCCACATAGGCGTCTACCACACTGTAATCACATGTTGTGAAAGGGGTGACACAATGAGCAACATCAAACGTCTTGAGCGCAGTCGAACTGATCGTATGATTAGTGGCGTCTGTGGTGGTATAGCGCGACAGTTCAATCTTGACACGGTAATTGTGCGTGGTTTTTTTGTGATTGTGGCGCTTATCCCGGGGATGCTAGGGGTAGCGGCAATCATCTACGTGGCGGCGATTTTCTTGATTCCTGAGGAGCCAGAGACAGGTGCTGCCAATACGCCACATCCTGGCTGGCGTTATGACCCGTGGACAGGTGAGCCAATAACGACACACAACGCGCCACCTGCCGCTCCAAGCACACCTGTTAATCCGCCAGCGTTAATCGGTGATACGGCATCAAGTGCTGACACGGCCGATCGTACGCCAAACAAAACAGACGCATAACGAGTATCCAGCACGGTATGCAATCAGACAGGGGGGGAGTCATGTGACTCCCCCCCTGTGACATGATTGGGGAGTCTAGCCGTCTGTGACGATGCGCAAGCCCAAAAACGGATTGGTCATATCGGGCGCCATGCGAAAGCGGCAGGCACAGCGAGCATAGCCTTGAGGGTTGACATAACAGCCACCACGAATAACGCGCCGGCCGATTGCAGTCTCGTCATTGCGCCCATCATGTTGGTCATAGGGGTAGAGTAAATCGAGCGATTCGGTCCACTCCCAGACGCTGCCGGCCATGTCAAGGACGCCCCACGGGCTGGCACCACTGGGATATGATCCTACAGGCATCAGGCCAACGCCGGATTCACGCGTGGTGGCGTGTGCGATATCAAATTCGTCGCCCCACGGATATTGTCGACTATCGGTGCCTCGTGCGGCACACTCCCACTCTGCCTCGGTAGGTAAGCGGAACATCGTGCCGGTCACACCTGATATCCACGCACAATAGGCGCGTGCCATGTGCCAGGTTATATTGACCACAGGCAGGGCGGGCTGCTCGAGTTGGCGAGCAAATTGGGCTGGTGTGCTCCCGCCCGCATCAACGAAGTGTTGATAAGCGGCGACGGAAATCGGCGTTTTGCCGATGGCATATGCTTCCAAATGGACTTGATGTTGTGGTGATTCTTCGCGATATGACTCACGTGTCCCGCCGTAGGCTTTGGCGAGTCGACTCAAATCTGACTCGGGCGTACCCATCAAAAAAATAGTGCGCGGGATGGTGACAAACTCGGGTAGATCGAACGTGCTCATGACATAATTTCCCATTGGCTGGTTTGACTGGTACGACGGATGTGGATTTGGGTGGGGAACATGTCGCGCACTTCGCTTACATGAGTAATCACCAAAATCGTACGGAACTCGTCACTGATACTGTTGATGGCCTCAACGAGGCGTTCACGCCCTTGGGCATCTTGGGTGCCAAACCCCTCATCGATGATGAGGGTCTCCAGCCGATGTCCGGCGCGATGGGCGAGCAATTTTGAGAGGGCAATGCGCAAGGCAAAACTGATGCGGAACGACTCGCCGCCGCTAAATGCCTCGAGTGGTCGAGTGCCGACCGAGTCTGACACCTCAATTTCGAGAACCTCTTGATTGCGTCCTTGTTTGGTAACATGACTGGTCTTAAACGACAGGTAAAGTTGATTGTCGGTCATGCGCGACAACAGGCGATTTGCCTCATGCTCGAGTGCAGGAAGTGCGTATTCGTTAATGAGCATCGCTTGGATGCCACGATTTGAAAATGCTTGAGAGAGCGTTTCAAAGCGCTGACGTTGCTGTTCTTCGGCTTGGAGCTTGCGTCGATTCTCCTCGAGGCGAAGCTCGGCCTTTTTGGCGTTCTCGAGGCGTTCACTGAAGCGGCTGACAATGTCACTAATTGACGAGACTGCCACTTCGGCCTGTTTTTGGAGTTGCTGAATCGAGAGATTACGCTCATTGGCGGGGAACGTGGCGGTATCAGCGTCGATGATGCGTTTGATACGTTGCTGTTCCTGTTGCCGTCGTTGAATCTCTTCGTTGATGCGCTCGAGTTCACGATTGATGTCATCAATTGTGCTATTGAGAATGGTGCTTGTCTGTTCGAGCGATTGTAATCGAGTATAGGTCGCTTGTATATCCCCAAAGTTGGCAAGTGCTATTCGCGCTTGCGCGAGGGTTTGTTCATCAAAGTTGAGGGTTGCGATGTGCGCGTCAATTTCGGCTACACGGGCGATGTGCTCAGTACCAATTTCGTTCGTTGCTAAGGCGGCGGTGAGCTGATTGCGTTGATCTAATTGCGAATCGCGCTCTGCTGTTTGGGCAGCGATGCGTGTAAGTTGAGCACGGATGTCGTTGGACTGCTGTTCGTTCGATTTGCGCACTGCTTGTTGGGCCCGGAGCGTTTGTATCTGGCTATCGAGGTCTGTCAAGGTTGATTGAACTGTGGCAATCTGTTGGGCAATCTGGTGTGCGTCTGCGTTGGTGAGTCGAGTCTGAATCTGTTCCGCTGCGTTGGTGTCGTCATCAAGTCGTTGCTTTTGGGTCTCGAGCTGGGTCATGCGCTTGCGCAATGCTGGTAGTTGACTGATGCGAGTGGTGAGCTGAGGCTTCTCTTGCTCGGCTTGTTCGATTTGTTGGCTGATGGCTTTTTGCTGGGCTTGGGCCTCACGATATGCTGTGCGCAAATCGCTAAGCTGTTGATCGAACGTCGTATGTGCGTGGCTTAGATGTGCGTCGTCCATGACCGTTTGGCAGGTTGGGCATGGCTCACCGGCTTGGATGGTATCACGGCGTTGTTTGAGTTTGTCGGCTTGTTGTTTGATGTTATCAAGTTCTTTGGCAAAACCGCGCCTCTGGGCGTAGTAGTCGCCGAGCATGCGATCGAGTTCATTGACACGCTCTTGGGCGTGCGTTGCTTCGTCAATCCAAGTTGCTGTCTCGTCGTACTGTGCCATGTCTTTTTGGAGTTCGCTGATGCGTTGTTGTAGTCGACCAAGTTCGGTGGTATCGTTGGCGATCGTTTGTTGTGTGAGCTGCAACGTACTGAGGTGTGTTTGTTGGGTGGCAAAATTGTTCACGAGGGCATCGAGTGTGGCTGCGCCATCAGCAGTAGACTGAAGTTCTGCAGTGAGTGTGGCGAATTTGGACTCAAGATCGGCGTGTTGTTGGCGCATGCCATCAAAAGCATCGATTTTGGCCGTGAGCTGGGCAATCGTGACATCAGCTGCTGCACGTGCATCGCGAATTGCCTCATTGAGTGTCTGGCGTTCTTTGACGAGGGGAGCTACTTGGAGTTGCAGTTGTTCGAGCGCATGCACGGTATCGCGCTGGGCAACGTACTTAGCATACTCGGCCTCGACTTGGGGGCGCTGGTCGAGTTGTACCGTATAGGTTTGGAGCGTCAGTTGGTGCTCGTTGAGTCGGTCCGTGCGTTCTTTGCGTTGGCGCTCGAAATCGACGAGGTATTGTTGAATTTGTTGATATTCTTCGAGTGCATCGACATGCCGTTTGTATGCTTTGGCTCTGGCAAGATTATCCTCTTGCTGTTGTAGGGCATTCTGATGCTCAGGAATCTCAAGCGCCTGACGCTCATCCTCGCTGATAACACCTTGGAGCGTCTGAATAGCGGAGTTGAATTGATCGCGCAGGCGTTTGGCCTCTTGTTGATAGGCGTCGTACTTGGTTATTTCGAGAATTTCGGCAATTACCTCGCGACGCTCTGTTGAGGTGAGTTGGACAAACGCATCCGCTTTACCTTGGCGCAGATAGGCCGAGTTCTGGAAGATGTGATAGCTCATTCCCACGATATCGCGCGTGATTTTTTGTTGGGTTTCGTTGATGCCACCGCCATTTAGGACTGTCCATGAGCTGAGCGACGCATCGTTGGCTTGTGCGAGATCAAGTTTGCTTCCGCCGCGGCGTTCGGCGCTAAAAGATCGGGTGACGCGGTAGACGATGTTGTTGACCTCAAATACAAGCTCGACCATCATTGCTGATTCGCCGCGGCTAATCAGTTCATTCGTGTCGTCGACGCGGGCTTTGCCCCAGAGTGCCCAGTGGATGGCCTCGAGGAACGACGATTTGCCGGCGCCGTTTTCGCCGGAGATACAGGCAATATGGAGCACGCGGAAGTCAAATAGAGGCGATTCGCCGCGGTAGCTCAAAAAGTTGCGCATTTTGAGAGTTAGTGGAATCATGCAGGCCTCGATCTATGATTTGAGTGTCGCGATGGCATGTGCGATCGACTCGCGAAACGCGTCATCTTGGCAAGTAGCCCAGATGTGAGGGAGTAATTGGCGCTGTTGACTTGCTTCTTGACGTAATGTTTGGATGATGCGTTTCCCTTCGGGCGTGTTGAGCAGGCGCATTTGTGTGAGTAGTTGTTGAGCAATGACCGCATCTTGGATAGTGCCAAGGTGATCTTGAATGGTAATCAGGCGTTGTAACGCAATATCACCAGCGGGTAGGAGCAAATCACCAAAGCTCTCGAGTAGATAGCGCAGATGTTTGATCTGGATGCGCAAATCGTGCAGTGCATCCTCGTCCATTTTGACGAGTGACTTGGGGTGAGGCTTGGTGACGTGTGCGTGTTGAGTGGTGATGCGGTCTGTTAATACAACCGGAAATGACTGAATGGTGACGATGTTGCCGCTATTTGGCATCGTAACGAACTCGGCAAACTGATGTAGAAAGCGTTGATGTTTGCTGTCAGTTAGGAGCGCATTAAAGTTGTTCAGTGCTTTTTGGCGGATTGCGGTTAGGCCTTTGTCAAAAGCAGGGGGGAGCTGATGGATATGTAAGATTCGTAGAACATGGTCGCTAAATGCGTCACAATCGCGGATTTCACCGAGGAACCGAGCCATGCGGCGGAATCCACGGCGGAACTGTGAGAGCACCTCAGCATCGTAGATGCCCTCACCACACTCTAGCAAGGCCCGCATTTTGCGCAAAATGACGCGAATCCGGTGGACATCATAGGCACGAAAGCCATCGAGTACTTCGGCTTCGCGCTCGAGCAACGACCGCAGGCGGCTCCGGATGCGCAAACGAAGCACCTCACTGAACGGTAGCTGTGTGATATCAATCAGTGGAGTAACCGCACTGTATTGTGCATGGGCGGTCTGCGTGGGCTGGTTATTGAGGTTGGAGTGCGTCTCTTCGTCGAGTGCCAACCAGAACGGCTCAAGTGTCATGTCAACCTGTTGTTGCATGCGCATGATAGTAGCGACGAGGCGCCGATTGTCGAGACTGTCGTGATATGGCATCGGTACAAACAGTGCTTCGTCGGCACTGCGCTGAATCCCCGCGAGTACCCGTGCGTGTTGGAGGATGGCATCATCGACGGTTGGTGTATCGGCTGGAGTCTGCAAAAACGCGTCAATCCGAGTCCACAAATGGCGTTGATCGATACGGTGGGGAATTTGTTGATAGAGATGCTCGAGAATTGCATCGATTTCGTGGTTGCGCGCATGGGCCACTGGGGTGAGTACGAGCGTATCCCATGTTTCATTGTGGCTTTGGGTCGTGATGATGCCTTGGACAAATATTGCTGTTATTAACTCTTGGCCATGTTGATCGATAATGCGTCGGTGGTAGGCTTTGCTGATAACGTGCGCAATCGGCAGGAGTTGATGTGTGGGGATATTGTGTGTAGATAGCCATGTCTGTAGCGCATCTGGCCAGTGACGTTCAGTGAGTGTGAATGTATCAAGCAGTTGAGGGGCTTGATGGTTGCTGATGTCGTGCCAGGCGAGCTGTTGTGGTTCTTTGGCGGGCATGCTGAGCGAGATAGTGCGGTGCAACTGGTAGACGTTGCGGTGAGGGGTATCAAAGTAAATTGTATGCGTTGATTGTGTCTGCACCGAATCAATGGTGTAGTCTAATATGGTGCGTCGTTGCAATACGCGTTTGGCAACCGCACTGTCAATAAGATGCAATTGGATGCTCTGAGGTGTTGCCATACGGTATCGACTCAAGTAATAACGGATATGCTGTGTATTATAAGTTAGAAGTACTCGGCGTGTGAGGCGACATGATGATATGGGGTATCTGTGATTGAATGTGCATCTTATGCGATGCATCCTCATATATCTGACATCCGTTGCGCTTCATGATATAATGCCGTAGAAATACATAATTCGTTGCGCCAAGTGTGGCGCTTTTCAGTACGGAGTTTTCGGTGAAGGTTACAAGTGAGCGCTTGCCGCGCAGCATCATGCAGTTGACGATTGAGCTCGAAGAGACGATGGTTGAGAAGGAACTCGACCGTGCCGCGCGAAGCTTGTCACAAAAAGTTCGCGTGCCTGGATTCCGCCCCGGTAAAGCCCCACGCGCCATTTTAGAGCGCTTCTATGGTCGCCCAGCCTTGGTCGAAGAGGCCACGGATGGCATCATCAACGCTGGCTTCCGCAAGGCACTTGAACAAGAGGGTATTGAGCCAATCGCACAGGCGAGCGTTGTCGACGTGCAGTTTGCCACCACCCCGTACACCGTTGTCGTGCACGTACCAGTTGAGCCAATCACCAAGATTCCTGACTACAGCGGTATCAAGGTGCCATTCGATGTGCCAGCCGTCACCGACGAGGTGCTCCAGCGCGCGCTCGATGATTTGCGCGAGAAGCATGTCGTATTGCGTGAGCCCGAAGAGCCACGTGCTGCCCAGCAGGGTGATTTGGTCACTGCTGAGGTTGACGTCCGTAAAGATGATGTATCAATTAATGGTCGCGTTGACGGCCAGCCCGCCCCAAGTACGGACCTCATCCTCGAGTCAGGTCGCTTGATTCCTGGCCTGATGGAGGGCGTAATTGGTATGAACATCGGCGACCAGAAGAACATCGACGCCACCATGCCAGATGACTACTCAGACGAGGACTTGCGTGGCGCTGCGGTTGTGTTCGACGTCACCGTCCGTCGCATCCAGGGTCGCATATTGCCTGAGTGGGACGAGTTGCCAACGCTCGAGGAGAGCGAGGGCTCACTTGCCGATCTCAAGCACAAGACCAGCGATGACCTTGCCAAGAATGCCCGTCAGAACGCCGAGAATCGCGTGGTGAATGAGTTCATTGACGCCTTGGTGGCTGGCGCTGAGTTCGACTACTCTGACATTATGATTGAGCAAGAGGCTGATCGCTTGTTGCAAAGCCAAGAGGCCGAGTACGTACGCTATGGCACCACGGCCGAGGCTGTCTATAAACAGATGGGGCGCAACCGCAGTGAGTTTGTCAAGCAGATGTTGCCCCAAGGTGAGGAGCGCCTCAAGCGCAACTTGGTGATGCGTGAGTTCATCACCGCCGAGGGTATTACCATCGGTGACGATGATATCGATGCGGAAATTGCAGAGATGGTCAGTGTCTATCCGGCTGAGCAGCACGATATGATGAAGAGCATCTTGCGTGGTCAGTTGTTGACGACCGTGGCTAACGGCGCCCTCGACAAGAAGGTCCGCGCTCGCATTATCGAGGTTGCCGGTGTTGCCGGTGGTGCAGCCGAGACACCAAAGAAGAAGAGCGCCAAGAAGGTTGCTGCCGCTGATGAGGCTGCACCAGCTGCCGAGGCACCAAAGAAGAAGAGCATCAAGAAGGCTGCTGCTGCTGATGAAGCTACACCAGCTGCCGAGACACCAAAGAAGAAGAGCACCAAGAAGGCTGAGTAAGCGTTTGGAGTGTTCGTGGAGGTAGTACTATGACGTCGAAATCATCATATAACGTGGTCGGGATGGCGCCACTCGTCGAGCAACTGATTCCTACGGTTGTTGAGACGACTGGACGGGGTGAATATCGCTCAGATATTTACTCGCGGTTGCTCAAAGAGCGAATTGTCATGCTGAGCACCCCACTTGAGGATCAGGTTGCCAACTTGATTGTGGCGCAATTGCTCTTCTTGGAGCATGAAAACCCAGAGCGTGACATCATGTTGTACATCAACAGCCCGGGTGGTTCGATTACGGCGGGCTTGGCCATCTACGACACGATGCGTATGATTCGTCCCGATGTCGCTACGGTGTGTCTCGGTATGGCGGGGAGTATGGCCACCATTTTGTTGGCTGGTGGTACGAAGGGTAAGCGTTATAGCTTGCCGAACTCAACCATTCACATGCACCCAGCTGGCGGTGGTGCCCGCGGGTATGCTCCTGATGTCGAGATTATGGCCCGCGAGTTGCTTCGTGAGCAGCAGATCATCCGTGAGTTGATGGCTGCCGATACTGGACAGACGATTGAACGAATTGCCAGCGATTTTGATCGCGACCTGTTCATGAGTCCAGAGCAGGCCAAAGATTACGGCATCATTGATCAGGTTTTGACTCGCGAGTCATTGAAAACGCAATCACTGTAGTTCCCTCGTTCGTGGCTCGCTGATGCACCAAGTAGTGAGGGTGTGTCAGCGAGCAATTCTGTTTTATGCCTGATAGAGGTGTCACATGGCAACCAATGGCCGAGGTGTCTATCATTGTTCATTTTGTGGCCGAAGCCAAGACGAAGTGCAGCGGTTGATTGCCGGACCACCCCCCATCTTTATTTGTGATGAATGTGTGGGTATTTGCAATCAAGTCATCGCCGAAGAGCGTCAACGCGCCCAACCTGCGCCGTCTCCGACGGATGCGCACGCGCCGTTGCCAATCCCCCGAGAGATTCGTGATCACCTTGATACGTATGTAATTGGCCAAGATCGTGCCAAAGTCATGCTCTCGGTGGCGGTGTACAACCATTACAAGCGTATTCGTGCCCGCCAGCAAGATAACAGCGTTGAGATTGGTAAGAGCAACATTTTGTTGATTGGTCCGACTGGGAGCGGCAAGACGCTTTTAGCACAAACGTTGGCCAAAGCGCTTGATGTGCCGTTCGCTATCGCTGATGCTACTGCCTTGACTGAGGCTGGATATGTCGGCGAAGATGTCGAGACTATCTTGTTGCGCTTGATTCAATCCGCTGATGGCGATATCGAACGCGCCAAGACGGGTATTTTGTACATTGACGAAATCGACAAAATCGGCCGCAAAGCTGATAACCCATCAATCACTCGCGATGTATCGGGTGAGGGTGTCCAACAGGCACTGCTCAAGATTCTCGAAGGGTCTGTTGCTCATGTGCCACCTGTGCCCGGTCGTAAGCATCCGCAACAAGAGTATATTGCGTTCGATACGACGCATGTGCTGTTTATTTGTGGTGGTGCGTTTGAGGGCATCGATAAGCTGATTGCTGGACGCGTTGGCCAACAGCGGGCAATTGGCTTTGCTGCTGGCGGTCAAACCGCTGATGCACCACTCCCTGAGCACTTGCTTGATTTGATTACGCCCGATGACCTGCTGAAGTATGGCTTTATCCCTGAGTTTATTGGTCGTATTCCCGTGGTTGCACCGTTACGCCCACTTGATCTGGATGCGATGCGCCGAATTTTGACTGAGCCCAAAAACGCCGTCGTCAAGCAGTATCAACATCTGTTGGCCATGGATAATGTGCAGCTTGAACTCACCGATGATGCGATTGATGCGGTGGCAACTGCTGCTCTCAAATCGGGCACCGGTGCGCGTGCGTTACGGAGTATCCTTGAGTCGGTTTTGCTCGATGTCATGTTTGATGCGCCGTCACAAGTTGGCCTCGAACGCTGTGTGATTACAGCTGATGTCATCGAAAAACGGGCTGCGCCGTTGCTTGTTTTTCGGAACGATGAGCCGACATCCGTGATCTCGGACGCAAGCTAAAATCGCCTATTCACAAAAGTGTTATTTTCGGTGTATAATGTACTACACGTGGTCGTATTAACAGAGTGACTGTAGGTAATTGTGTACCACAGTTCCTAGGACAGTCACTCTGTGATTGGTACCCAGATTGTGATGTGGCGCTCATAGAGCGTTACTTTTTTGGCACGTAATATTACTACAAAAGGTGGTACTACCATGAAGTTAACGCGCAGAGTTTCAGATCGAGGCGATCAAGTCACGCAACGCCGGGTACTATTTGCTGATGACGATCCGTCAATTGCCACATTGATTCAGGTCACCTTAAGTGGCCCACGCTACGATGTGGTGGTGGTCAAAAACGGTCTCGAGGCACTTAAGACATTCAGTAACGGGGCATTTGACATTGTATTGTTGGATGTGATGATGCCGTATGTCGATGGGTTCGAGGCGTGCAAGCGTATTCGCGAGCAATCAGATGTGCCAATCATCATGTTGACTGCACGTGACGGCACTGACGATGTGTTACAAGGGTTTGAGTTGGGCAGTGACGACTATATTACGAAGCCATTCAAGACGGTCGAGTTGATTGCCCGGATTGAGGCGATTTTGCGTCGTGTTGAGGGCATGAAAAACCGGCAGGCGCCGACGATTGTGCGTGTGGGCGATATCGAGATTGATGCACCGCGCCATCGTGTAACGTTAGGCGGCGATGAGATTAATCTTACGCCCATGGAGTTTGAGTTGCTCTATTTCCTTGCGGCGAATGTGGGCGAGGTGTTTGATCGCGAGACATTGTTCCAAGAGGTTTGGGGTTACGATTATGTGGGTGAGACGAACTTGGTCGATGTTTGTGTACGGCGTTTACGCGAGAAAATCGAGGGTGAGCCATCCAAGCCACGGCGGATTTTGACGGTACGTGGTGTCGGGTACAAGATGGCCGATATGTCCGTTGTTGAGCCAATTCCAGCCTTGAGTGAGCCTGTTACTGAGCCACTTACAGCATATGCTGCGGATGAAGCTACTGCTACCAAGTAAAAACATACAAACCACCCACAGCTAATGCTTTGGGTGGTTTGTGATGACAAACAATCCCCTCATCACATGGTGTGATGAGGGGATTGCGCATGGACAAACTACTCGTCGCTGGCTGGCTCGTCACCCTCATCGCCTTCGTCTTCATCGCTGGCTTCAAACATGTTGACGCCGACCATATCGCCAAGATCGAGAATGCGCTTCTGTTTTTGGGTGTCGTCCTCGGGCTCATCGGCAGCCATGGCTACCACTGAGTCGTTCTCATCAAGTGAGAGGACGCGCACACCTTGGGCAGCGCGGCCACAGGCGCGGATTTGGCTGGCCTGGGTCTTGAGCACGATGCCGTTGCTCGTGATGAACGTGAGCAACATGTCAGCATCGATGACACGGGCAATGGCAATCGTGTCACCTTCGCTGATGCCCATCGTTTGCATCCCTTGGGTGCCACGGCCTTTGGGGCGATAGAGATTAATCGGTGTGCGTTTGCCCTTACCGTTTTTGGCGATAGTGACAAGTTGTGAGTTGGCGGCGAGTGCTGGCGAGATGATGTCCATACTGATAACCGCATCTTGTTCACGCAACGCGATACCGCGCACACCACTGGCTGGGCGCCCCATTGAACGCACTTGTGCCTGTTTGAAGCGCAGCGTTTTGGCCATACGTGTGGTAAGGACTACATCCTCGTCGCCAGCAGTGGTTGTGACCCAGCCAAGCTCATCGCCGTCCTCGAGACCGATGGCAATCAGTCCATTTGAGCGAACCATGCTGTACTCCTCGAGCAGGGTGCGCTTAACCTTACCGCGGCGGGTGGCCATCAGCAGGTACTTGGCGTGGTCGTAATCGGGCACTGACAAGACGGACGTCACATGTTCATTGGGTTGCAGGTCAATTAAGTTGACCAGCGGGAGCCCCTTGGCGGTGCGACTCGCATCGGGTACTTCGTGGGCTTTGAGGCGATAGACGCGCCCTGTGTTGGTGAAGAACAGCAGGTCGTGCATGGTATTACAGGTCAGGATGTGGTTCATCACATCCTCTTCGCGCATCGCAGCGCCCTTGATACCGCGACCGCCACGGCGTTGGGTACGGAACACCTCGGGTAGTTGACTCTTGATGTAGCCCCGATCTGACAAGGTGATGAGTACTTTGACATCGGGGATGAGGTCTTCGTCGTTGACTTCGCCGTTGACGCCGTAGACGATTTGGGTGCGGCGGGCGTCGCCATACTTTTCTTCGAGATATTTCATATCGGCTTTGATCAAGCTATTGAGCTTAGCCGGGTTGGCGAGGATCTCCTCAAGCTCGGCAATCGTTTTGCGAATCTCGGCCAATTCCTCTTCGATGCGCTTGCGCTCAAGGGCGGCCAAGCGGCCAAGTTGCATGTCGAGAATGGCGTTAGACTGAGCCTCGCTGAAGCTGTAGTCGCGCATTAAGTTGTTACGAGCTGACTCGCGGGTGCGTGAATCACGGATGGTCTGAATCACTTCATCGAGGATATCGATGGCGCGCTTAAGACCTTCGAGGATGTGGGCACGGGCCCGCGCCTTGTCGAGATCGAACTCGGTGCGGCGGCGGATAATCTCGCGGCGATGCTCGATGTACTCCTGCAACATGCGCTTGAGTGTCATCAAACGGGGCTGGCGCCCGCGCTCGCCGAGAGCGAGCATGTTGATGCCGAACGATGTCTGCATCTGGGTGTGCTTGTAGAGGGCATTGAGCACCTTGCGGGGCTGTGCATCTTGCTTCAGCATGATGACGACGCGCATACCGGTACGATCTGATTCGTCGCGAATATCACGAATTCCTTCGATTTTCTTCTCGCGGACCAACTCGGCAATGCGCTCTTGCAGACGTGCCTTATTGACCTGGAACGGCAGCTCGGTCACGATGATTTGATGACTGTTGCGGGTGCCCTCTTCGACATGTGCTTTTGCACGTATCGTCACTTGGCCGCGTCCAGTGCTGTAGGCGGCGTTGATGCCTTCGTTGCCCAGAATTAGACCACCAGTGGGAAAGTCAGGCCCAGGGACGATTTTGACCAAATCCTCGACACTTGCCTCTGCGTTGTCAATCAAAAAGGCGATTGCACGACAGATCTCGCCAAGGTTGTGTGGCGGGATATTGGTCGCCATGCCGACGGCGATACCGTTGGCGCCGTTGAGCAGCAGATTAGGCAGGCGGGCGGGCAGCACGGTGGGCTCGCGGTAGGTGCCGTCAAAGTTATCACGGAAGTCAACAGTGTTCCGCTCAATGTCGAAAAGCATCTCCTCAGCAATTGCTGACAAGCGCGCTTCGGTGTACCGCATGGCAGCTGGTGGGTCGCCGTCAATGCTGCCGAAGTTGCCTTGGCCGTCAATCAGTGGGTAGCGCATGTTCCATGGTTGCGCCATACGTGCAAGTGCATCGTACACCGAACTGTCGCCGTGGGGGTGCATCTTGCCGAGTACATCGCCGACAATACGTGCGCTCTTTTTGTAGGCCGTGTTGGCACGCATACCCATGTCCCACATGCCGTACAAAATACGCGTTTGCACTGGTTTGAGCCCGTCACGGATATCCGGCAACGCACGCGACACGATAACGCTCATGGCGTAATCGAGATAGGCCGTACGCATCTCGTCAGTGATGTTTCGGTTCTGAATTACTCCAGCATCCATTGCCATCTCCTAGTAAAAGTGTAAAACATTACAATTTGATTACACATAGTATATCACAAAACAAATAATTTGTCACTAGGGAATATTTTGGCGCACGTTGGTGCGACAAAACAAATTAATCTCTACCCTTGTATTATACACCAAGAACGGGAATCGGTGTGAAGTCAATTGCGTCACAAGCGCTTAATTGATAAACAATTCCATTTACACTACCTTGTGTGGCATTATGCCAGTCATCGGGGCGATGCAGGTGGCCATAGAGACATGTGGTGATGCGATATTTCTCAAAAAGATGGACAAATTCTGTTGGCTTTTTGTCGATAAACGGAGGGAAATGGATCATACAGACAATCGGTTTGGTGCCGGCGATTTTGCGCGCCTCTTGCAGGCCGCGTTCCATACGCAACAGCTCACGTGCATAGATGCGCTGGTCAGTTTTGGGGTCAAATCCGGGCATATCGGGGGCTACCCAACCGCGGCTGCCACACACGACGACAGGTCCGATATCGAGGGCATCAGCCTCGATGAGCTTGATAGAGGGGGGCATTTGAGGGCGAATGGGGCGCGCGCGATCCCACCAGTAATCGTGGTTGCCTTTGATACAGTACTTAGTGCCAGGGAGTTGGTCAATCCAGCGCAAATCGACGAGTGCATCGTTAAGATGCATTGCCCACGAAATATCACCGGCAACGAACACAGTATCATCCGGTTTGATGAGTCGATGCCACTGCGCGGCGATGCGTTCTGGATGGTTGCGCCACCGCGTGCCGAAGATGTCCATCGGCTTAGGTTGGGCAAATGACAGATGCAGGTCTGAGATGGTCCAGATCATTGATGTGACTCTATGGAAAGCGTTGAAACAACGCGTGCGTACGAATTACTCATCGTTCATAGTATCAGATGCGGAGTCCAATGCCAAATCAGCCGGTGCCCAGACTGGGAGCGGCGCAGCAAGCGTCAACTGCTCCTCGTGGATGGGATGTGGCAGTGTTAGCTGCCAGGCGTGGAGCCGATGTGGCGGAGTGTCATCTGTGCGACCGTGACTTGCATCGCCGACAATTGGCAACCCTAATGCGGTTGCATGTAAACGAATCTGGTGGGTGCGGCCGGTTTTGGGAATTGCCAACAGCCATGTGGTGGAGTTGGGGCCGTGTGAAATGACGCGAAAGGATGTCACCATCTCTTTGACGACGTCGCCATTCAACAACTTTTGGCCGATATTCTCAGCTTGATAGATGCGAAACCGTCCGTTCTCGGTACGACCATGACCGGTGATGATGGTTTTTGTCTGCCAATCAGGTGTGCCATAGACATGACAGAGGTAGCGCTTGTGGGCTTGATGGTGTACAAAGATGCGTTGGATGGCGGGATTGGCATGGGCATGGCGAGTAAACAACAAGACACCTGTGGTATCACGATCGAGACGATGCGCCGGATGGAGTGTGAGCGTCTCTCCGTATTGTGATTGCCAAAGTGTTGTGAGCGCCTGACGGAGGTGATTGTCTGCATCCCACGGGGTAGCGTCAACATAGGTACCGGCCGGCTTGTTAATAGCAATCAGCCAGCGATCATGGTAGATGATGTGTGCGGGTGTCAGCGCACAGGGCGTGGCGTGATCGGGTGGGGTGTGGATTGAGACGCGCATACCGGGCAAGAGCATCGCGTCGGGTGCACGGACGCGTTCGCGCTCGATCCATGCGCCACCACGTTCGATTAACACAAGTGCAGTGGCGCGACTGTCGAAAAGTCGGGCCACTGCGTCGATTAATCGTTCGGGTGTTTCACAGGTGAACTGGAACGAGCCCCGATTAGGATTGGCGTTCGTCGTATTGCTTGCGGTAGTAATCGCGGTATTCTCCACTTTTGATGGGGCGCCACCAACCTGGGTTGTCGATGTACCACTTTACTGTCTTCTCGAGGGCTTGATCGAACGTATGACGGCTCTGCCACCCTAAGGCACGGAGCTTGCTTGTGTCGAGGGCATAGCGGCGGTCGTGACCGGCGCGATCTTTGACGTATTCGATGAGGGAATGGGGCTTGCCCAACAAGTCGAGAATCTTGTGGGCCATGTCGATATTGCGCGTCTCGACGCCAGTACCGACGTTGTATGCCTCGCCAGCAGCACCGCGATGGAGGACGACGTCGATGCCTTCACAGTGGTCAGTGACATATTGGTAGTCACGCATTTGCCTGCCATCGCCATAAATCGGAATAGCTAAGTCATCCATGGCGTTGGTGGTGAAAAGTGGTACGGCCTTTTCGGGGTAGTGGAACGGACCAATATTGTTGGAACCACGGGTAATCGTGGTGTGAAGCCCATAGGTAATGTGATAGGCGTAGACAATATGTTCAGCGCCGGCTTTGCTGGCCGAGTATGGGCTACGTGGTTCGAACACGTCGTGTTCACTGGAGCGATTGGGCTCTGCAATTTGGCCATAGACCTCGTCGGTGCTGATTTGATGGAATCGCTTCAGTCCAAGCTCACGCGCCGCCTCGAGCAGTGCCCAAGTGCCGTTGACGTTGGTGCGGATGACGGCATCCGGCTGCATGATTGAGCGATCAACATGAGTTTCGGCTGCGAAGTTTACGATAGTGTCGATATTATGCTGTGTAACGGCAGTTTTGATGGCATCAAGGTCACAAATATCGCCTTTGACAAAGGTGAATTTGGGGTTGTTTTGGGCTGATGCCAGATTCTCGAGACGCCCTGCATAGGTGAGGGCATCATAAACTACGATGTGATAGTCGTAGCGTTCGAGCATATAGTGCACAAAATTACTGCCGATAAAGCCGGCACCACCCGTAACAAGTAATCGTTGCATAGTGCATCCTTTTAACACATATCGTGTATATGATACACGTTTTTTTGCGCTACGACACTGATACTGTTATGGCAAACTAATGACAGCGCGATTGATGTGTGTGCCATCATGCCAGTACAGTTGGTTTTGATAGATACTGTACTGTTGGATGGCAGTACTGACATTCATCGTTGCACGCCTTTGAAGGCGATTTTGAGCCAAATAGTAGACATCAAAACCTAATCGATTGGGCAATGTAGCAATAGAGATAAACGGTTGACTGAGTATCAGATACGGCACTAATGATGGATTGCGTTCGATTGTTACACCTTCGATTTTTTGTGTAGTGATGGTATATCTGAGACGCATCCAGTTTGTGCCATCATGACCAACGACAATCATTGCCGGGACAAATCCTTGGATAAAGATACGTGCAGACAATGATTGTAGTGGTTTAGGTAGGTTTCTTCGTACGGTCATATCAATTGGTTGTCCTGCGCGAATGGGGACGATGAACCCTGTTTGATCAAGGTTGCGACCTGCCGCAAGCAGAGTGAATTCGCCAGAGTCGATATTCGTCAGGGCGGTGATTGCGCCGTTAATGCGTCGGCGTGCGAATGCCTCCGTAAATGTTGCATTATTGCCGAGCGTAATGAGCTCGGCAAATGCAGGATTCGCACCAGCAGCTGCATGATTGACCGTGATATAGACATAACGACCAGTGCTGACAATCGTACTTGGAGCGCCCATAGTCTTGTAGATCCATATGCCAGTCTGTGTCAGCATTCCGCTTTGCAAATTGAACCGTTGAACTGCCAGGAGGTCCCACGCATATCTGCCTACCACAAATAGTTCGTTCGATTTGTGCTGATTCAACCCGAGCAACGTAGCATTGACTCCATCGATTGACGTGCTGTTCAGTTGCATTAAGGTTGATGGATCTAATCCCAACAACACTGGTGGGTTGGACTGTCTGAGCACCCAGACAGTTGAACCGTCACTTTGAATGTGACTGAATTTGCCACCGAGTGAGGTGCTCGTTACACCGGTTGGATCAAACAGACGAGCAGGTGTAGGTGTGCGGGTAGGTGTTTGGGTGGGCTGATTGGTGCGTGTACGTGTGGCGGTACCGGTTGCAGTGCGCGTAGTTGTAGGAGTCAGTGTACTCGTCGCAGTCGTTGTTGGGGTGCGTGTCTCGGGCTCTGCCGTGGCGGTGATGTCGTCGATGATTTGGGTTGCAGCAACCATCGTTTGTGTCTGATTCGCAGCATCGGCGGTCGCCGTTCGGATTGATGCAGCAGTGACCGTACGAGCTATGCTCATCACCTGGGTGGCTGTGCGCAACGCAACGACGGTTTGCATTGCGGGAACAGGGGTGGGAGTTGCGAGAATCACTGATGTGGGTGTGCGCGTCCGACTTGGTGACCCGCGCAAGACTTCGCTGGTAGCGTTATTGCGATCATTGGCTATGCGCGTTTGATTGATGGCAACCTGGGTCTGGATGCGGGCATGAGTGACGGTACTGATCACGACTTGTGTGCGGACATATGGCGCATATGTCGGCGTTGGCTGGATGACGGTGATTTTGATGGGCCGCAATTGACATGCGCCTTGGTTATTGGCTCGATTGCATGGGTTATCAGGATACCCAACCCAATCTTTGATGGCGCCAAAGTAGACAGAATATGTGCCTGGTACGGTAAACCGAACGCGGCCTGTGATGGTGCGGGTTGCACCAGGCGATAGCGGATTAGTGCCAATACTCCAGCGCCATGGATGATTAATAGTGCTTGTTACAGGACAGCTACTCGCTTTATTTGCGTTGGCGCTGTCCCAGTTGTTGATGCCGGCTATTACCC
This sequence comes from Chloroflexota bacterium, assembly GCA_046300655.1. Lineage (GTDB taxonomy): Bacteria > Chloroflexota > Chloroflexia > Chloroflexales > Roseiflexaceae > UBA965. Next base: position 62,502 of record JBKCLM010000119.1, read on the forward strand.
TGAACCGATTATTGGCGTCACTGACAATGTTCTCAGGCCGCGGGAATCGGGCCTGCCCACTGCCGTCTTTGAGCGCCCAACACTGTGTTTGGTCATAGGTAAATCCAGCATCCGCATTGCCAAAGCTAAATGCAGAGCCGCTGATGGGGATAGTTTGGTAGATATTTTGGATAGTCATACGGAATGTGACCACATCGCCAGCTACGACACTGGTGCGATCGGCTGTGACGCCACGAAGCCACTGGATATCATTCGGTTTATAGGCATTTTGCGCGGCGCGCTGGCGAATTTCAGGGAGTTTGGCATACAAAAAGTTGCCCGGACAATTGGTTGCGCCAATATCGCGATGCCCAACGATGGTGTTGAGTATTTTGTTTTTGTGGGCATAGTATTGCTCCGTGTTAAACGAGATATTTTTACTCGAGCCAATCCATGCCAATAAGTTGTCAAGTGCACGGATGGCAGCTGGATTGGGTTCGGCTGTCTGAAAATTGCCCATCAACGAAATGCCGATGGTAGCCCGATTATGCCCGAATACATGAGCGCCGTCGATAACGTTGCCATCGTCACGCACCCCTGTGTACCGCCCCTCATAGATAACACCGTTGGGGTCAATCAGGTAGTGATAGCCGATATCACACCAACCTAATGCCATCGCATGATAGCGCCAAATGCCGAGCACACTCGCCGGCCAATTGTTGGTCGATGGGTCGGTGTAATTACTGCCTGCAGTATGGTGAATGACGACATGCGTCGCAGGGGCAATTTCGGATGGTTCAGGTGCCCATGTGCGTGAGTTGCAATTCATTAATGAGGTTGTACCTGCATTGGCATCCCAACTCTTGAGTGTGGCATCTCCCCATATCGATCGACTTACAATAGGCGGCTTCGCACCGCGTGGGAGCGTTATGGCTGCGCTTGGGAGCTGGAGTCGACGTGCGTTCGCCCCCTGATTGTTCATGGTGATGGCTTGAATTGATTTGAGATAGCTTTGTGATTCTGGGCGAATGAACACTTGAATTTGCCATGTGCTGTTGACTGCATTCAGGTCAAATAGAGTACTGGTGTATTGATTGCGTGGGGCATTCTCGGGCGCATACTCGGGATTATGGGTGACCATGCGCCACGTGCTCCAGCCGTTATTTGTCAAAAAACGGGCACGTAATTGCACGTCGCTTGGTTTGCCAATAATTGTCCAATTGAACAGGATGGCATCGAATGGTGATGCTGGTGTGGTGGGGGCGAGTTCGCGGCTGGTGAAATCGATGGGTTGTGGGGTATTGCCGTCGCCGACCAGCTCGATAGTTTGGTCCTCGAGACCAGACGAGACCGACGAGGTGGCATTGGTTATCCGTGGTGTGAACAGTTGCATGATCACGGTGAACATGATGATGACGTGAATCTTGCGCATGCTAACACCCCGTAACCACACACATGCGATGTGGCAATCGCTGTACTACATATACACGTATTTTAACAGTTTATTGCAATAAATTGCATGAAAAGCACGTGAGATAACTCCTATTGCCATTAAGTCTGCCGTAATTTTAGATTTACGCTCGTCTGAACGGCGAATATAGCGTCATGTTGTTGCCACACAATACGGGCTATCCACGTATAATATGCGCTAGAGGGGATTATGCATATATGAGTTCATTTGAGCGAATTTTGGCAATTGAGACATCGTGTGATGAGACGGCGGCAGCTGTTGTAGACCGTGGGCGCACTGTTCTGAGCAACGTCGTTGCATCGCAGATTGATATTCATCGGCGCTACGGTGGAGTTGTCCCCGAGGTCGCCTCACGGCAGCATATTTTGAGCATTGAGCAGGTCGTTCGTGCGGCCATCGAGACGCTACCGAATGGTTGGAGTGATATTGATGCAGTTGCTGCCACCTATGGTCCTGGATTATCTGGTGCGCTTTTGACGGGTCTGAATACAGCAAAGTCCATCGCATGGGCACGTGGGTTGCCGTTGATTGGTGTGAACCATGTCGAGGCGCACATCTATGGAGCATGGTTGACTGAGCGCGAGCCACCGCCGTTCCCGTGTATTGCCTTGATTGTGTCAGGTGGCCATACCCTGCTGGTATTGATGCGCGGTCATGGGCAGGCCGAGCGACTCGGCGGTACATTAGACGATGCGGCGGGTGAGGCATTTGACAAGGTGGCGCGCCTGCTCGAGCTCGGGTTCCCGGGTGGGCCAGCAATCCAACGAGCGGCGGTTGCGCCTACAGATCTGCACGCACGCTTACCCCGCGCATGGTTGCACGGCACATTTGATTTTTCGTTTAGTGGGCTCAAAACGGCTGTCCTACACGAGATGCAAGCGGCGCGTATTGCGGCGCATGGTGATGCCGATGCACTAGCGCGTCGCCAACGCGAATTGGCATATATGTTCCAAGAGTCAGTGGTTGATATTTTGACGCGCAAAACGCGCGATGCAGTCAAACAAACAGACGCCAAAGCGGTGGTGTTGGCCGGAGGTGTGGCCGCAAATACGCGCCTGCGCGAGGTGTTAATCAGGCGCGCAGGTGTACCGGTATACGTGCCGCCGATTGCGTTGTGTACGGATAATGCGGCAATGATTGCGGCGTGCGCCTATTGGCGTCCGCAGGTGGGTGATTTGGCGATGACCATTGATGCGAATTTGGCGTTTGTCTAATTACACCACATACACCGCCGCGGCTTTTGGGCGTGAGCTGTGGCGGTGTTGTGTGATGGTGCTTACTGCACGAAGTGCAGCATGTTTTCGCCGAGCATGAAGAGTGCTACGACGGTAATAAAAATCGCGAAGTATTGGCGCAATTTGTCTTGGTTTATTTTTTTGCTAATCGGACCACTCACTGCCATCGCTGGTAATGCACCGATCAACAAGGCTGCAATCAGTGACCAATCGAATGCCGTATCAAGATGTCCGAGCAAACTGGCACTACTGTTCATTGCGATAACGAGCAGTGAAGTGCCGACTGCGACGCGCATCGGCAATCCGACAAGCAAGACTAGCGATGGAACAATCACGAATCCACCGCCGACGCCGAGCGTACCGGTAATCAGGCCCACACCGGCACCGACCACAATAATCAGCCAGAGCGGGCGAGGGGTATCGCTCTGCGTGAGGTTTTTGTTGCCGCGGTACATCAGGACGGCGATGATCAGCAACATGATGCTAAACACGGTCAGCAGAATGCGTCCGTCAATGTGGCGCGATAAGGTTGCGCCGATATAGGCGGTGAGCATGCCAGATGCGCCGAAGAGTAGGGATGTTTTGATTTGGGTGCGACCATCGTGCCAAGCCAGTAGCCCACCCACAAGCGCATTAATGCCGACAATAATCAATGCTGTGGCAAGGGCGACGTGTTCATCGACATTGAGCAAATACACCATACTCGGCACGATGAGTACGGCCCCACCACCACCGAGCAATCCGAGTGACATGCCGACAAATGCGCCAATCAGCGCTGCAACTGCAAACGTCGCCATTCTATCATCCTTGCTACCTGGTCACCGTGATGAAGTCGAGCGACATACGCGTGTGACACATGCTGGCCCGAGCATTGATTCTACCACTTAACGCGGTTTTTGACTATCTGACTCAGGGGCGTCAGGTGTATCTGACTCGTCAATCCATTCGTCGTCATCCTTAATCTCCTCGAGTTCAAGGAGTTCACGGGCAGTCTCGGCGAATTCAGCGGGTACCACGATGCGGACATCGGCGAGTAATCCGCTTTGCATGCCAAAGACTGAAGCGCTGTCGGCACCGATGGTGGTTGCCGGGATGCCCGCATCGATCAGTTGCGAGACGTACATTGAGGCTTCAACGGGGCCACTGCAGACCATTAATACGACTGGTTCACTTGGTTCGTTGGGGGTGTTGTCAGCATCCGTATTTGGGGTGGATTGCCAGAGTTGTTTGATTTTTTGCCACATAACTGGGCCTTTCTAGTGAGGACGATAAAACACAGACGCCCCTGAACCACATGGTCAGGAGCGTCGTGCAAAAGGCGATGAGATGCTGAGATGCACTTAGGCTTCAGCTGACCGACGGAACCATGTGCGCCACTCGCGGTTCTCCCAGACGACCAACAACTGGGCTGCATTGAAGATTGACGAGTAGGTACCGCTCAACAAACCGACGAGCATGATGATGACCAGATTTTGGATGCTGGCGCCACCGAACAGTAACAGGGCAAGCATGGTGAACATGCTGGTGAGCTGGGTGTTGAGTGAGCGGGGCAAGGTCTGCACAATGCTGTGATTGACGATGTCCTCGTAGCTCTCTCCAGCGCGGCGACGCAACTGGTTCTCACGGATGCGATCAAATACGACGATCGTATCGTGAACCGAGAAGCTGATGATGGTCAATAGAGCGGTCAAGAAGTAGGCATCGACCTCGAGTCCGATGAAGTACCCGAGAATCGCAGCGACGCTCAACACGACCAACACGTCGTGGAGCATGGCGATGACTGCACACACCCCATAGCGGAACGGGTTGGGTGCGCGACGGAAGGCGGCCGTCAAGTAGAACAAGATGGCCAAGCTTGCACCAGCCACGGCAATCATAGCGCTACGGGTGGCCTCAGCGCTGACCGTGGGTCCAACGCTTTGGAGTGATTCGCGGCGTACTTCCCCAAATGCAGTGTTAAGTGCATCAATCACGGCAACTTGTTGTTGCTCGGGGTCAGTGGGGCTCAACTCCTTGGTGCGGACCACAGCTGAGGCTACTGTCTCGCCATTGACAGTGACGGTGCTCAACTGGACTTGTGCGCCCTCAAAACCATTGGCCGTAAACACGTCACGAATTGCATCAGAGTTTAGGTCACTCAACTGCTTGCCGGGGAAGTGGATGTCCCACAAGGCGCCACCAGCAAAGTCGATACCGGTGCGAAGGCCGAACAAGGCGTAGAAGATTGCGCCAGGGATGATGATGACAATAGAAATAAGAAACCACAGATACCGTAAACCAACAATGTTTTTCATACGTTCGTTATCCTCATCAGTTAGGCCGTACGCTGGTCGCGTACATCGGTATCGGTGCTGCTACCTGCCTCATATAACCATGGGGCTTGCGCAAATGAAAAGCGTGAAGTGATGCGCAAGAAGGTGCGGGTCACCACCACGGCTGTAAACAGGTTGAGTAACATACCGAGTGCTAGCGTCAAGGCAAAGCCCTTAATGATGCTCACGCCGAAGCTATTGCCGAACACGAACAAAATTGTGCTCGTGATTAACGTCGAAGCGCTTGAGTCACGAATGGCTGGCCATGCATCCTCAAAACCCGATTCGATGGCACGTCCGAGCGAGCGACCGGCTCGGAGTTCTTCTTTCATACGGGCAAAAATCAGCACGTTCGCATCGACTGCCAAACCGATCGACAAAATAAAGCCGGCGATACCGGAGAGCGTCAACGTGATTGGAATGAACTTGTGAATAGCGAAGATGATAATCGAGTAGATAATCAACGCCAGTGTTGCCAAGAACCCAGGCATGCGATAGAAGGCAATCATGAACAATGCGACAACGACCAAGCCGACCAAACCGGCGATAACACTGGCCTGAACTGAGTTTGCGCCCAAGGTAGCTGATACGGTGCGACTTGATTCAACGTTGAGCGTAATTGGCAATGAACCATACTTGAGTTGGTTCAAAATGCGCTCGGCGTCCTCTTGGGTGTTGGTGGTAATCTCACCACTGCCACCGACCAAGGCGGCCTCGATGACGGGACAGCTAAAGACTACATTGTCGAGCACGATACACATCGGGCGCTGAATGTTGGCTGCTGAGAATGTGGCCAAATTGCTGGCTGATTGCCCAAGGAAGGCAAATGTGACTGCTGGGCGGGCCGACACGTCATTGGTTGCAACGCGAATTGCGACCTGGCGTGTGTCGAGGTCACGACCATCTGTGATGCTCTCGTAGACCTCCTCGGGAACGGTTGGTGCTGGGTTCTCTGGGTCAGGCTCGGCGTTTGGATCAACACCTGGGATGACCGGATTGGGGTTGCCCGTAGTACGGACTAACGTACCTTCTTGGAGGAAGGCACCTTTCGTGTCGATGAACTCGAGGCGACCAGTACCACGCAAGGTTTCGATGGCTTGTTCTGGGTTACCGACGCCGGGGAGTTCAACGATGATACGATCGTCGCCAGACAACTGCACGACGGCTTCGCTGACGCCTAAGCCGTTTACACGACGCTCGATGACCGTGGCTGCTGTTTGCATCAGCTCGCTGTCAACAACGCCATCAGCCTTCATCAAGACTTGAGTGCCACCTTGGAGGTCGAGTCCTAGGCGGACACTGACATCACGCCCTAACCACTGCCCACCTGGTGCAAATGAAATCCAGGCGCTGAGCGCAGTTACCAAAATGATGAAAATTAAAGGTACCGTTTCGCGGTTACGCACGATGTGTTTGCCTCCGTGTTGAGTAGGTGACATTTTGTTCTGTGAACAACGTACTAATGGACAATTATATCTCTTACAAGCGCTTCATGTCAATTATTGCGCGATGAATGCGATGGATTTTTGTGGTGTGGTATCACTACAAACAAACGACCACTCATGCGAGTGGTCGTTTGTTACTGAAAGCTTTGGTGCTAGAGTTATTGTTGCAACGAATCTATGTAGTTACGTACAATCACGTCCATATCCTCGATGGATTGCGCAGTACTCATGTCAAGCACGGTGCCGTTGACGGCGAATGATGGTGTGCCAGGCAAATTCAAGCTTAATGATCCCTGCTGGTGTTCACGCACTTTGCGCTCGATTTCGGGCACTGCCAAGCACTGCGAAAATGCCTCAGTGTCAAGATTTAGCTGCTGGGCGTATGTCGTGAACTGACCGTTCAACGAGCTCTTGGGCAGGTTTGACCATTGTCGCTGGTTGACAAAAATCATGTCGTGCATCTTCCAGAACGATTCTGTACTTTGCTCGCCAGCACAACGTGCTGCAACTGCTGCCGATACTGCGTTGGCATGGCTCCCCAGTGGGAAGTCTTGGAAGATGACGCGCACCTTGCCGTTAGCGACATAATCACGCTGGAATCCGCTGGACACGGTGGTCGCATAATAACCACATCCTGGACATTGGAAATCGGCGTATTCGACGACTGTTACTGGTGCATCGACATTGCCATAGTAATATCGACCATCTTCTGTTTTGCCGACGGGAATGCTTGGATTGCGATCAACCGGCAAAATGCCTGGCGAACCGCTTGCGGATTGGCTATCACCGCCAATTGACGCATAAATTACTGCGCCGATAGCAAGAATTGCCACGACTGCAATAATGATGTAATACATTCCTGCTTGTGACTTTTTTGTGGTCGCACTGACCGCACGCCCGCGCGATTTCTGATTGCTCATGTGCCCAAATCCTCACGTTATTATCGAGTAATGACCAACACATTATAATAGGTTGCGTTCATGGAGAAATAGAGAGTTTGGTTAGAATGTGCAGCAGTCATCGTACGTGATGTCGTATGATGGTGCGGTCAATTGCACAGCAAGGATTGATTATGCCCGCTACTATCACCAAAACCATTGCGCGTCGGATGTTGATTCACGCTCAGGGATTAGCCATTGCACCAACGATAGCAACTCCTGCGCAGGTAGTGCAGTGCATCGAACAAATGGGAGTGCTCCAGATTGATACCATCTCGGTGGTGAATCGCAGTCCGTATTTTGTGTTGTGGAGTCGACTCGGTGCCTACCCAACCACATGGCTCGATGATGCGCTCCGCCAGCGGGATATTTTTGAGGCATGGGTGCACGAAGCGAGCTTCATGCCACGCTCGTGGTGGCCTGCCCAACGCGCCCTGATCAATGCCCCCGATCGGCCACATACACGACGGTGGGCGCAACGTGCGATTGATGCTCACCCCGAATTAACGCACCACATTCGTACGGTGCTTGCTGATCGGGGTACTGTGCGCCCGGCTGACTTTAATGAGCCACGGACAACGCGTGGCACATGGTGGGATTGGTCACCGGCCAAGCGCATTCTTGAGTCGTTGTTTGTGCTTGGTGATGTGGCAATCTCGCACCGCGAAAAGTTTCAACGCGTCTACATGCCGACTGCTCAGTACAGGCCCGACTGGGATGACGCACATGCGCCCACATACTATGATGCCCAACTCCTCCAAATCGCCAATGCGGTGCGTGCATTGGGGGTGGCCCATGAGCGATGGATCAGTGATTACTACCGCATGGGTGGCAAGTACTCATCCGAGTTCAAGTCCAAACGAGGGTTATTTGCGGAATTAGTCGATCGAGGCGTGTTGATTCCTGTCGAGATCGCTGAGGTACCCGGCCCTGCGTATGTGCACGTCGACCAGCAACATCTTTTGAATCAGGAGTTGTCGACACGACATACGACGTTGTTGTCGCCGTTTGATCCGATTGTGTGGCATCGGCAGCGTGCTGTAGATTTGTTTAACTTTCAGTATCGGATTGAGTGTTACACACCTGCGCCTAAACGCCAGTACGGCTATTTCACTTTGCCGGTGCTCTATCACGATCGGTTGGTTGGGCGCGCTGATTGCAAAGCGCATCGAGGCAAGGGAATGTTTGAGGTTATTTCGTTACATTTTGAGCCAGGCGTTGCGCCAGATCCACAGATGCATGCAGAGATTCTCGAGGCGATTCGGGCGTGTGCGGTGTGGCATGGCACACCGGAGGTCATTGTACGCATGATTTCTGATGAAATTCATACATTTGCCTATGCTGATGTGGTTGCCCCAGGCAAGTGAATCAATTACAATAGCCACATACGCTGATGTATCGTAAGCGTATTTTTGTTGTCTGATTTTGCAGACTTTGGATTCAAACGATTTTGGAGGCGGGAGTTATGCCAACGTACGTCTATGCGTGTGACACATGTCAAGTGCAATTCGAAAAGTTCCAATCTTTCCATGATGAACCATTGCGCGAGTGTCCAAGCTGTCAAAGTGCAGTACGTCGTGTACTCCAACCCGCCGGTATTGTATTCAAAGGGAGTGGTTGGCACATCACCGACTACAAGGGGGATAAAAGCGCCGCGACATCAAGTGCAAGTACGAGTAGTGATGCAAGTAGTCCGTCGAGTGATAGTACTCCTGCACCTGCTACGCCGACACCAGCACCTGAGAGCAGTGCGCCTCCACCTGCCAAAAGTACGGATGCCTAAGTATGGCCAACTTTTTCCGCTTGGTGCGGGCCGACATTGATGCCATCTTTCGTAATGACCCAGCAGCCTCAAACATTGCTGAGGTTTTGCTTTATCCTGGACTGCACGCAATTGTGTTCCATCGGATCGCCAATCGCATGTGGCGCTGGCGCATACCTTTTGTGCCGCGATTCATTTCGCAGCTTTCACGCTTTTTGACAGGCATCGAGATTCATCCAGGTGCCACGATAGGCGAGGGGTTTTTTATTGACCATGGTATGGGGACGGTCATTGGCGAGACAGCCGAGATCGGCGACCGCGTGATGCTGTATCAAGGTGTGACGCTTGGGGGTACTGGTAAGCAATCAGGCAAACGCCATCCCACACTTGAGGATGATGTGATTGTGGGTGTGGGTGCGAGTGTACTCGGTGCGATTACCATTGCCAAAGGAGCGCGCATTGGTGGCGGTGCTGTGGTCGTCAAGGATGTACCGCCCTATAGCACGGCAATCGGTGTGCCGGCACGTATTGTGGCGACGCGCGATCCAGTGACTGGTGAGAGTCGACGTGTTGAGCAACTCCCTGACCCTGAGGGCGACATGTTGCGACAACTCCGTGACGTGATTTTGGAGCTTGAAAGCCGCATTGAGCAGCTTGAAGTGCATACTGTTAATCACCATCATCACCACGTGCAGATGCACAACGAACAACTCCATTCGCCGATTTGGCAACAACTTGATGCAGATGCGACCCAGCTAGATTCGCTCAGTGAACAACAACGAAGGGACAAGTCATATGACGATTCGTCTTTATAACACGATGACACGGGCCACTGATGAGTTGCGCCCGATTACCCCCGGGCTCATCCGCATGTACGTGTGTGGCGTGACTGTCTATGATCGTGCCCACATCGGCCACGCTATGTCGGCGATGGTCTTTGATGTGCTACGGCGCTATCTCGAGTTCCGTCAATTGCAGGTCATGCACGTGGTCAACTTTACCGATGTCGATGACAAAATCATCAATCGTGCGAATGACCTTGGGCGCGACCCGGTCGAGTTGGCCTCGAGCTACGTCAACGAGTTCCGCGAGGACCTCGTCTCACTCAACATTTTGCCGGCAACCGTGTATCCACGGGTAACCGAGTCAATGCCCCAGATTATTGCGTTTATTGAGCAATTGATTGCCAAGGGGTATGCGTATGCAGCCGACGGCGATGTCTACTTTCGCGTGGCCAAAGATGCTGATTACGGTCGTTTGTCGGGCCGTAGCCTGAGCGACATGGTCTCGGGCACGCGGTTTGACGTTGATGCCCGTAAAGAGCACCCAGGCGACTTTGCCTTGTGGAAGGGTGCCAAGCCGGGCGAGCCAGCTTGGCCGAGCCCGTGGGGGCCAGGGCGCCCAGGGTGGCACATTGAGTGCTCGACGATGAGTTTGGATCATTTGGGTGAGGAAATCGACATTCATGGTGGCGGCAACGACCTGGTGTTCCCCCATCACGAAAACGAAATCGCCCAGAGTGAGAGCTTGACCGGCAAGACCTTTGCGCGGCACTGGATTCACAACGGCATGCTCCAGATTCAAACCAAACTAGCTGATGGCACCTACAAACTCGAGAAGATGTCGAAGTCGTTGGGGAATGTGGTAACGATTCGTGACTTTTTGACGGAGCACCCGGCTGACGCCTTGCGTTTGGTGGTGTTGTCGAGCTACTACCGCAACCCACTGGCCTACGGTATCGATATTGTAGCCGACCAAGAGCGCAAACTTGAGCGTATTCGTGGTGGTTTGGCTCCTGCAACTGGCGCCGTGACGAGTGGTGAGGCCGTCAGTCGGTTGGCCGAGGCGACGGCTGCAGCCCGACCCACATTTGTGGCTGCGATGGACGATGATTTGAACACCTCGGTTGCGCTGGCAACCATCTTCGAGTTGGTGCGTTCAATCAACGTTGCCCGTGATGCCGGTGTCAGTGGTGCGGCATTTGAATCTGCCCAAACCGAGTTGCGCACCTTGTGTGGCGTCCTCGGCTTGACGCTTGAGGCTGGGCCGAGCAAGGTGGCCGAGGCGGCGCCGTTTATTGAGTTGTTGATCGAATTGCGCGCCGAGTTGCGCAAGGCCAAACAGTACCAGTTGTCTGACATGGTGCGTAACCGCTTGAGTGATCTCGGGGTGACCCTCGAGGATAGTGCGCAGGGAACGCGCTGGAAGGCATAGTGATATGGCCTGGCTAGAATGCAGTGTAGAAGTTGAGGCTGAGGCCGTCGAGTCCGTGAGTGAGTTGATGTCTCAGTTTGGCTATAACGGTGGTGTTGCTGTTGACCAGCCTGTCATTCATGGCGCTGACGGTCCCGATTATCAGTACGACACCAATCGCCCGGTGACGGTGCGTACGTGGATTGCACTTGATGAGTCGAGCGAGGAGCGCCGGGCCCGCCTTGAGCAAGCCTTGTGGCACTTGAGTTTGTTGCGCCAGGTCGGTCCACTCAAAGTCACCCAACTTGAGGAGCAGATGTGGGCCGAGGCGTGGAAGCGCCATTACACCGTGCAACGTATCGGCAAACGCTCGGTGATTGTGCCGTCGTGGCATGAATATACTCCTGAGCCCAACGATATTGTGCTCAAACTTGATCCGGGCATGGCGTTCGGCACCGGATTGCATCCGACCACGCGCATGTGTACGCTGTTGCTCGAGGAGTACATGCCGGCCGGTACGCGGGTGATGGATCTTGGGTGTGGCTCGGGTATCTTGGCGATTGCGGCGGCGCACCTTGGCGCTAAAGAGTTGTTGGCCATCGATACCGACCCGATTGCGGTCGAGGCAACCAAAATCAACGCCGAAATCAACGGCGTGTTGGATACCATGAAGATCCTTGAAGGGAGTTTGGGCAAAGGTAATCAACTGGGGCACTGGTTGAGCTGGGATGTGCCTGAGGTGCCGAGTGGCGTGGCGATTGACCCGGCATCGCTCCAATGCGATGTCATCGCTGCGAACTTGATTGCTAAGGTGCTCGTCTATTTGGCCGATGACATGTTGGTCGCACTCAAACCGGGTGGTCTGTTGATTAGCTCGGGCATCATTGCCGATCGCGAGGACGAAGTCGCCCTCGCCTTTGTGGCAGCTGGCCTTGAGCGCGTTGATCGTCGGAGCGAAGGTGATTGGGTGGCGTTTGTCCATCGCCGTCCTGTCTAAATCAGTGCATAATAGAGGGTGTCAGGGAGAATCCTGGCACCCTTGTTTGGTCTGTGAAACATATGCCAAAAATAGCCAACACGTATCGATTTTTTCTGTCGCACGATAGTATCCAATCCGGCGCCACCAGTGATGCTGACATCGTGCATCAATGGGGGCGCGTGTTGCGTATACAACCTGGCCAGCGTCTTTTGTTGCTTGATGGGTGTGGCGTAGGTTTTGAAGTGGACATAACGCATATCGACAAAAAGCACGCTCGTTGGATCATTATGCATTCATCACAAATGGCCGGTGAACCGCAGTTGCACATCACTGTGGCGAGTGCAATTATCCGTCCCGAACGCTTTGAATGGTTACTACAAAAAGCCACCGAGATTGGCGTGTCACGGTTTGTGCCGGTGATTGCCGAGCGCAGTCGTGGTGAGGTTGAATCAGCCAAAGGCAAGCATGAGCGTTGGCAACGGATTATCCGCGAGGCGGCAGAGCAGTCGTGTCGGGCGATATTACCCGAGTTGACAGCGCCGGTGCAGTTGCGGTCGCTTACGCTGCCTGCTAGTGCGGCCTGTATGTGGTTGCACGAGGGACATGGTACACAACCATTGCGTCAGCATTTGCAGCAGTCATATCGCTCACTGTGGATTGTAACGGGGCCAGAGGGTGGTTTCAGCGATGATGAGACGGCCTGGATGGCGACGCAAACGGGATGGTTTGCAAGTGGCTTGGGGCAACGGATTTTGCGTGCCGAGACCGCACCACTCGTGGCGGCAACAATTGCGTTGGCTGCCCACGGCGAATTTGATGGAGCATAATTGATGCAATGGCTACGCTACATCGCTGTCTTCATTGCGGGTTGGCTCACCGCCATGATTTTGGCGGCAACACCCTATGCAGGTGACATATCACGGGTGGTGGGTCCGGGTACTGTGGCCCAACTGCAGACGCCGTGGGGCCTTCGTGTGGCTTTTGCGCCATTTTGGGAGGCGTGGCAACTGGTTGATAGCTCGTTCTATGATCGCGGCAAAATCGACCACCCGCGCATGATCAAAGGGGCGATTGATGGCATGTTAGCCACGCTCGACGACAAGTACACATTCTATCAAGAGCCAGAGGTAGCCGAACAAACGCGCGATAACATGCGAGGCGTTACTGCTGGTATTGGTATTTATCTGCGCATCATCGATGGCAAAGTGCTGGTGTGGCGACCGATTGCGGATGCCCCTGCGGTCAAAGCAGGAATACAACAAGATGACCAAATTCTGGCCATTGATGATGAACTGGTTGCTGACATCATCCGTGATCTCGACGAAAACGATGCTGTGCAGGCGATTGCGTCCCGTATTCGTGGTGATGTAGGTACCATCGTGCGTTTGCGTTTGCAACGGGGTACGGCTGAGCCATACGTGGTGACATTGACGCGCGCCGAGATAATTTTGCCGAGTGTCGAGTGGGAGATCATCGACAATGATGTCGGCTATATTCGTATCAGTGAATTCAAAGGGAATTCGCCAGATATTCTCTACGATGGGATGCGTGAATTGACGGCACAACCGTTACGTGGATATATCATTGATTTACGAAGTAATCCGGGTGGGCTGCTTGACAGTGCTCAGCGAGTGCTTGGCTACTTTTATGAAGGAACTGCCTTGTGGGAGCAACGCTCTGCAGGTGCACGTCGAGAGTTGATGACAATTCCTCCTGACGGCGACATTCAAAAACCAATACAACCGATCGTGGTACTGATTAATGAAGATTCTGCAAGTGCGAGTGAGGTCGTGGCAGGAGCGTTGCGCGATAAATATTCCAACGCACGGTTAGTAGGTGTTCAAAGCTTTGGCAAGGGCATTGTGCAGAGTATCTATCCATTGAGCAACGGCGGTACGGCGCGATTGACTGTGAGTCAATGGCTTACGCCAAACTTTTCAATGATTCATAAACGTGGTTTAACACCCAATATCGTGGTTGAGGATGCCGAAGACGCTCCAGCAGATGCTCCGTGTGTGGCCAATCGCCGACCGGCAACGGGCGAAAATCTATGTCGTGATCCGCAGTTGAATCGTGCGCTTGAGCTGTTACGACCCTAATAAAAGCGCGGAACGGCAGGGGATTGTGCTGAAGCGGGCGTGGTATGAGGCTGGTCGGTGCTACTTTTTTGCATGAGAGCGCAGAACGGTAGGGGATTTGACCAAACGTCGACTTATTGAGATACAACTAAACGCCCGCATAGCATCAGCTGTGCGGGCGCTCTCACGTCGATTACTAGTTGATTTAGGGCTCGTAGACTTTGCCGACGGCCGCTGGTGGGCGAGCTCGGCCAATGACGCCGGCGAGTACCACGACGGTGATAACATACGGCAACATCTGGACGAAATGTGATGGTAGTGCAAAATCGAAGCCTTGGATTTTGATTTGTAAGGCGTCTGCCGCACTAAACAACAATGCACCACCAAAGGCCCCGAGTGGCGTCCAGTTGCCGAAGATCATGGCAGCCAGCGCAATGAAACCGCGCCCATTGGTCATGACATCGTCGAAGTTGTAGCTGGCCTCGAGTGAGAACCAAGCGCCAGCTAAGCCGGCCAACATACCCGAGATCCATACATTGAAGTAGCGCATGCGATTAACGTTGATGCCCATTGTGTCAGCGGCGCGTGGGTGCTCGCCGATGGCTCGGGTGCGCAAACCCCACGGCGTGCGGAAGAGCATGATGCTCACCACAGGTACGAGAATGAGCATCAGGTAGGTGATCGGACGATGCTGGAAAAACATCGGGCCAAGCAGGGGGATGTGTGATAACAACGGAATATCGATGCGTGGCAATGCGGCACCAATCATCCCACTTGATTGCATCGGCAAAATGACATTGGTACGCAGATACCCAGTCACACCGACCGCCAGAATGTTGATGACGGTACCGCTGATAATTTGGTCGGTCTTGTAGTGGAGCGATAAACCAGCGTGGATCATCACAATCGCACTGCCTGCCGCCATGGCAATGATTACGCCCATCCACGAATTGCCGAACGCCAGCGAGGCAATAAAGCCGATACATGCTGAGAAGAGCATGATGCCCTCAATTGCGATGTTGACCACGCCTGATCGTTCACACAAGATACCTGCGAGAGCGCCCAGAGCAATCGGTGTTGCAAGCCGAACCATGCGTCCGAGCATGTCGACGATGTCGGTACGGTCATTGACAATTGCCGTCAACAAAATGCTGAAAATAGTGATGCCGATAACGGCCGCCATGTAGGCTGCTGCCCAGTGCTGTGCTTTGCGCCATACCATGATGCCGGCGACTGCAATCAGTCCAATCGACATAAAGATGATGCTCCCTGCAGTGGGTAGTGGAATATCGACTAACGGGGCATCTTGTGGGCCACCGAATGCATATGGGATGCGTAAGGTTGACACACCACCACTCGGTACGGTGGACTGTGTCAACCACAATAAGCCGAGTGCAACCAAGATACCGATGATCCCGATGACGCGCTCACGCGTAAAAAACTTTTGCATACATATCCTCGCTTAGCGTCCCCAACCACGGGTCAGCGTCATGCCGTTTGATTTGCCACCGCGGATGCGATAGATTTGACGGACGATTTGGTCGGCTGCCACGAAGGCAATTACCAGCGCTTGCACGATGTTAATCAGGTTAATTGAAATACCGCTCTCGAGTTGCATTAAGCCGGCGCCGTTGCGCAACGCCCCCCAGAAGATGGCCGCAGGAATGACGCCAATCGGGTTGCTTGCTGCCAATAGGGCGATAGCGATACTATCAAATCCGTATCCGGCGGAGAATGATGCTTTGAGGTTGTGCTCAAGCCCTAACACCTGCACGGCACCTGCCATGCCGGCCAACATGCCACTCAAGGCCATGGTGGTGATGATGGTGCGTGGGACATTCATGCCGGCGTAGTGGGCGGCATCGGGATTGGCACCGGCCGTGCGAATCTCGAAGCCGAGGATGGTGCGTTGGAGCAACCAGGTGACCAACCAGGTGACGAGCAAGGCAATCAAAAATCCAGCATGCAAGCGGTATTCCGGGCCAAACAAGAACGGAATCTCGGCACCTTCCGCAATAAATGGCGTGCGCTGTGCTGATGACTCTTTGTCGAGGAACGGCACTTTGATGAGGTAATCAGTACCACGAATGGCAATGTAATTAAACATGATGGTGGTGATGACCTCGTGAGCACCAGTGCGTGCGCGCAACCAGCCGGGGATAGCGCCCCAGGCTGCGCCACCGAGTGCTCCTGCCACAAACGCCACAATCATGTGAAGCACGGGCGGTAAATCGACGAATGCGCCGACGATGGCGGCACACATCGAGCCGACGGCGATTTGTCCTTCAACACCAATGTTAAACAACCCAGCGCGGAAGCCGACGAGCACCGCGAGCCCACCGAAGATGTACGGTGTGGCATCGACGAGCGTATACGCAATGGCGCGTGGGGTACCGATTGCGCCCATGAACAGTCCGCCATAGGCTGCCAAGACATCAGCACCGGTGGCCAGGATGATTATTGCACCAATCACCAGTGCGGTGAAAATCGCCAGCACAGGTACGAGTAGTGAGGTCGCTTGAATGCGCCATTGTGGCATCTCTGCCGATGTATTACTCATGGGTTGCCTCCTGCGTGACACCGGCCATCAATAAGCCAATCTTGTTGCGATCTGCCTCGGCAGCAGGGATGTCGGCGATAATCTGACCATGGAACATAACCAAAATTCGGTCAGAAAGCGAAAGAATCTCGTCGAGCTCGGCTGATACGAGTAACACGGCGCTCCCGTGATCGCGTTGGGCTACGATGCTTTTGTGGATGAATTCAATCGACCCTACATCAAGACCACGCGTCGGTTGTGCTGCCACGAGCAACGTGAGGGGTCGGGCTAGTTCACGAGCAACAACGACTTTTTGTTGGTTGCCGCCGGATAAAGTTGATGCAAGGGCATCAATGCCTGATGTACGTACATCGAATTGGGTAACCAAGCGCTGGGCTTGTTCGTTAATCGCCTCATTATTGATGACCATGCCGTTGGCGAATGGTAGTACATCATAGGTCGACAGTACCATGTTCTCGGCAACCGAGTAGCTCAATACCAAGCCATGATGATGACGATCCTCGGGGATATGGCCCATGCCGGCGTCGATGGCCACATTGGTGCCGAGCCCGGTGATAGTGCGACCGTTGATGACAACGTTCCCACCTGCAGGTTCGCTCAGTCCAGTGATTGCCTCAACGAGCTCAGTTTGACCGTTGCCTTGCACACCGGCAATGCCGACAATCTCGCCAGCCCGTACTGTGAATGACACGTCGTTGACGGCAACTGTTCCTCGATCATCGAACGCGCGGATGTGTTGGACTTCCAGAACGACGTCCTTGGGTGTAGCAGGCGCTTTCTCGATGTGGAGAACCACATCGCGACCGACCATCATGCTGGCCAAAATAGCCTCATTGGCTTGGGCAGGGGTGGTTGAGCCAACCAACTTGCCACGGCGGAGCACGCTGATGCGATCGGCGAGTGCTAGCACCTCGCGGAGTTTGTGCGAAATGAAGATAATCGACTTGCCTTGTTGTTTGAGACGATTGATGATGATGAACAAGTCGTCGGCCTCTTGGGGAGTCAACACAGCAGTTGGTTCGTCGAGAATCAAGATATCGGCGCCACGGTAGAGCGCTTTGACGATTTCGACGCGTTGTTGCACACCGACTGGTAGGTCGTGGATGTATGCATCAACCGGGATATCAAGGCCGAAGTTTTTGGCGAGCTGACTGATGCGTTGTTGGGCTTGAGCAATATCAATCAATACGCCATTGACGACCTCATTGCCGAGAATGATGTTCTCGGCGACGGTGAGGGTTGGAACAAGCATGAAATGTTGGTGAACCATGCCAAGGCCGCGGCGGATGGCATCATTGGCGCCATTGATGTGCACCACTTGGCCATCAAGCAAAATCTCGCCTTCGTCGGGCCGATAGAGCCCGTAGAGCATGTTCATGAGCGTCGACTTGCCGGCACCGTTTTCGCCGAGCAGCGCATGGATTTCACCCTTCTCGAGGGTGAAGTTCACTGCATCATTGGCCACAATACCGGGGAATCGTTTGGTGAGGTTGCGTACTTCAAGTGCTGGCGTCATAGACAACTCCATTGATGTCGGTACTATGTAGCATACCATAGATGAAAACGTGCTGAAATGGAGCTGAACTACTGTTTACCAGAGCGGTATACGTTTGATTGTTGCGTGTTGCGCTAATTGTGTGAGCACGCTCTCGGGCGCCGTAATTGTATCGCGTAGTTGTCGCGAATCACCCGGGATGCGCGGAGTTCCGTGACTCTGCCGAATCTGGTTGACCCATGTGTCACCAATGTGACTGAGTTGTGCGATGCCACCAAACATGGCCGGATTTATCGCTAACATCATTACACTGGCAGGCACGGGTTGATGGGGTACCACAAAGTACGACGGCAGATGTGCATCATGGACACCGCCAATCATCCCACCAGTCATCATGCCAATGGCTAGCCCGAGGCCATATCCGAGCGCTCCTGCCGGTAGAATGGCACCTGATAAGGCGGCGTTGGCATCCTGTGTGGGTTGTCCGTGTGCATCAACGGCAACATGGGGTGGAATGGTCTTTTGAGCCTCGGCAGCGGCCAAAATTTTGCCTCGTGATGTCGCCGCGGTGGACCCATCGAACACGATGAGTGGTGTGTGTGTCCCTGGGATGCCGATGGCAATCGGGTTACTGCCGATTAACGGTTGTGTCCCGCCAAGTGGCGCCATGGCAACCGGTGAATTACAGATTACTATGCCGAGGAGTTGATGCGCAACAATGGTACGCACGTAGGCATCGAGGGCGCCGATGTGTTCGGTGCGTTGTGCGCCCACACATGCCACGCCATAGCGTTGTGCTAGGCGGATAACGGTGTGTGTGGCGTGCGTGGCGGTAATTTGACCCATCGCGTGTTGGCCATCAAGCCAAGTTGTAGCCTTGTGGCGAGTAATGACGCGAATGCGGGCTCGGGGATTGATGGCACCGGCGTCGATGCGTGCCAGATAGTTGGGCAGACGACGGATACCGTGGGTGATGATGCCTCGCTGATCATTACCGATGATATGACTGGCACACACCATGGCATGTGTTGGTGATAATCGATAGGCGCGGAGCAGGCGCGCGACGAAGTCTGTCAACGTGTGTGCATTGATGGATTGCATAGTGGGTACTCAACAAAAATCGACGGCCGCCCGAGTGGGCGACCGTCGTGGCAATCACAACTAGAACTAGTTGAGGGTTACGCCGGTGGTGATTGAACCGTCTGACAAGCCCTTGAGGATCTCGTCCATCTTGGCCTTGACTTCGGCTGGGATAGCGGCATCGGCCTTGTTGTATGAGGCCAAACCGATACCACCGTTGGTGGCGTCGTAGACGGCTACGCCGTTGGTGAACTTGCCGTCAACAACGTCCTTGATGGTCAAGAATACGGCCTGGTCGACACGCTTCATGGCGCTTGAGATGATCTTGTCTGAACCAGGAGCAGCACCGTTCTGGAAGGTGGTGACATACTCGTCCTGGTCGACACCGATGACGAATGCGCCAGCCTCAGCGGCGGCTTGGATGCCACCTGAACCGGTTTGACCGCCAGCACCGAAGATTACATCGGCACCCTCAGCCATGAAGCTCTTGGCAGCCTCTGCACCACGAGCGCGATCGGTGAAGCTGTCGATGTAGACGGTCTTCACGTTGATGTCGCCCTTGATTGACTTGGCGCCAGCCTCATACCCCTTGAGGAACTTCTGGACAGGTGGAATCTCGATGCCACCGACGGCGGCAATCGTGCCACTCTGGCTCATTGAGGCGGCCAATGCACCGGCCATGTACCCAGCCTGGTCCTCAGCGAAGACCAAACCACGAACGTTTGGCAAGGCTGGGTCGTAGGCGAAGTCAACAATGGCAAACTTGGTGTTGGGGAACTTCTCTGAAGCGGCCTTGACAGCATCGCCCATCATGAAGCCCACGGCCACGACCAACTCACAACCCTGATCGACCAATGACTGAATGTTCTTGTCATAGTCGGTCTGTGCCTGTGTCTCGATGTACTTGATGCCAATGCCGAGATCGGCTTCGGCCTTCTTCAAACCGTCGAAGGCGTACTGGTTGAAGGTACCGTCGTTGATCTTACCAACATCGGTAACCAAACCCGCCTTACAACCAGCCTCGGCTGCTGGGGCTTCGGCTGCTGGAGCCTCGGCCGCTGGAGCGGCTGCACCACAAGCGGCCATAATCATGGCGCTAATGAGCAACAGCGCAACAAAAAGTGACTTGCGCATCACTACCTCCAATGTGCGTTTCCGCAGAAATCTGTTCGCCGTGCAATACTCTTTGACTGCACTAATTACTGATTATACTGACATGTATGCTGTGATGCAACTATGAACAGTTCGGATGCGACACGCAACATACACGCAATACCTCCATTTTGTGTCATTTAATAGATAACTGCGTATCATATGTGAATCATTGCGAGTACAATACAACCAATGTACGCCCCTCCATCATGCGATGAAGCCGGCGATTGGTCTACACAGAGGCGAAAAACTATGACAAACGAACCGTTGTTTGACGAACGTTTTAATCCGTTACAACTATGCATGGGCCTGTTTACGATTCAACATATGTCCCGCGAACGAGAATACCACGTTGTTACGGCAGTGCCACTCCGCGACGTGCAATCGACGTTCATGGCATTACAAAAACGTGCACGCGTGGAAGGATTTACCGCATGGATGCGCGCAAGTGTAACGAATCCGCATGCTGTTGAACTCGTATTTATGCCAGGTGTTCCGTCGATTACGCCCACCCGTTGGGTGCTTGCATCATTGTTGCTTTTTGCGACGATCCTCTCGACTTTGGCGTGTGGCGCACTCTATCGCGGTATTGATGTCTTTACGAATCCGTGGGGCATTCTCCAAGGGTGGCAATTTGCTGGTACGTTGTTACTCATTCTTGGGACGCATGAATTCGGGCACTACATCGTTGGCCGCAAATATGGAGCACCAGTCAGCTTGCCATACTTTATTCCTCTGCCGCCGCCTTTGAGTTTTACTGGCACACTAGGGGCTGTGATAGTTCAACGCGAACCGATGCAAAATCGCAAAGTGCTGATGGATGTGGGTCTGGCAGGACCGTTTGCTGGTCTTATCGTTGCAGTTCCGCTGTTGTTTTACGGCCTATCTATCTCCACGGTCGGGCAAATGCCTACGACGGGATACATGCAAGAGGGCAACTCGGCATTTTACTTGTTGGCGAAACTCGCCATGTTTGGTCAAGTCTTGCCGAATAATGGTGTTGATGTTCAATTGAGTGATATTGCTTTTGCGGCCTGGATTGGCTTACTTGTGACCATGTTTAATTTGTTGCCAATTGGGCAACTTGATGGTGGTCATGCTGCGTATGCGATTTTGGGACCATCGGCGGTTTACTTAGCCTATGCCACCATAGCATTTTGTTTCATGCTGGGGGTTTTTGTCGATAACACATGGTTGATTTGGGGCGTGATTGCACTGTTGTCGAATCCCCGCCATCCAGCGCCATACGATGATGTCACTCCTGTTGATTGGCGCAGGATGTTACTAGCGTTGATTGCAGCAATTGTGTTGCTCTTTTTGTTGACACCATCACCGCTTCAAGTCGTGCCGGGAGTTGAAGGAACTATTGGGTAATATAGAGCGGATTACTCATCATCCACGGCAACTTGCTTTTGTAGGACTCAATGCGATAGACACCACTCGTATTGACTGTCACAAGCAGTTGCCGTTGCGTCTCTTGCATGACTTGCCCATTGTGTATTAACCGTACTGGTGCGTTGACGCCGAGGTCGACTTTGATGGTAATTGGGCCAGCTTGGAGTGACGCTATATCGCCGGCATACCAGTGTTCGGCCCCACGAAACGCCCGGAATTCGACATTTGGGCAGTCGCCCTCCATCCGATTTACCATGTAGCTGCGTCCCTGTGCTAGTGCACCGTAGACCATGCGTAATGCAGCAGCAAAATTTCCGGGCAAACGCTCGGGTAACCACAAGTAATTGGTTAAGGTGCCAAACATCCATTGATACGGGAAAACTTGGACACGGCCAAATGGCGTCGATCGCAAAAACGCATGCACATCGACGCCAAACACGCCGAATGCCCGCTTGCCTGTCATGTTGAGCGCATCCCACCATTCAATCGTGGCTTTGGTTGGGCCACGCAAAGCCTGTTTGGGTGCGACGTAGTTGAGTAACGTGTTGTACGAATTGAGTGATTCGCCCCAGTCACTCATAAAGTTCCACAGCTCGATGCCTATGCTCCGACCGGCGCTATTGGTGGGCATGGTGACGTTCCAATCATCCCAGCGATACACCCCTTTGAAGCTGTTGTATTTTTGTTCGTCAGGATGCGCAATAATGCCAAATCCACCATTGTTATAAACTTGGTCGATGAACGCTTGTGGCGGCTGATTGCTTGAGATGACATGCTCAAGATTCAGCGCCAAAAAATGATTGTGAAACGGGGTAATCTCCTGGTCAACGACGACGAGTACTTGGTCGTGCCAACCGTTCTCGAACCGCCCCTCGAGCGTGTCGTGATCAGTGATGATGATCCACTCTAAACCAGCAGCTTGTGCAGCTGCGCACACATCGGGTATCGTGCCACTTCCGTCCGAGTAATGGGTATGAATGTGGAGTGCGCCCGGACTTACATGCATAACGACTCACTTTGGTATCACGTGGCGATTAATACAATCCAGGGACAAACTTGGCAACCTTGCTCGCGTATACGGCATAATCGCTGAACTTTGTCCGCAAAAAAGCCTCTTCACGTGCGGCTTTTTGGTCGAACCACACCGCAAGGATGGCGCAGCCGACACCGGCCAGCCAACTGCTCAGGTAGATACTATAGGCCAACGACCCGCAAATCAATGCGAGATAAATTGGATGGCGCACAAATGCATATATGCCATGCGTAATTAACGCGCCATCCGCGAGTGGTTTGGGGAACGGCGTGAGATTCCGGCCTAAGTTCGAGAACGCCAAGACCAAGATGATCAACGAGATCCCAGCCAGAATGACTCCAATTGCTTGTGCAATTGTGCCGCTTGATGTGCGCATTGGGTCGAAATATCCTACAATGAGAATGGCTGCAAGAATGACAAATTGGCCGACGACCCACCACCCACCACGCGATGTCGATGTATCTGGCATTGAGTTAATCCTTTTGCACACGTCAAACAACGAGAACTGTAATTATTATGACACAACTGCTTGCACATTCCTACCCATTACGCACCTATGATGAGCAATCCTACGGCCGTATTCAGATGCGCGGCGCTGATTCATTAGCATTGCTGCAACGATTAACGACGAACGACATGCTCAAGTTGCAACCAGGTGCGGGATGCCAAACCGTGTTGACGACTCCGATTGGTCGCATGATGGACGTACTCCATGTGGTGCATGCAGGTGACGTGATTTGGGTACTGACTAGTCGCGATCAAGGTCCAGCGGTATACAGTCATTTGAAGAAGAATATCTTTTTTAATGACAAAGTAACACTCGCGCCCGCTGGTCGGAGCCACCATCAAATAGCCCTTTACGGCAACGATGCCACATCTTGGCTTGCGTCACACTACGGTGTAGCTCTTGCGAACGTACCCTTGTGGCACGCACATCTGCATGATGGTGCAATGTTTGTCCGTGTGGCTGCCGTAGGTGGCGATGGTTGGCGCGTGATTCTGCCGAGCGACGGCACGCACGATAGCGCACTCCGCACCGTGCCGACCATGAGCGATGCTGAGTTGGCACTGTGGCAAATCGAGGCTGGCGTCCCTGCGTTTGGTGCCGAGTTGACGCTCGATTACATTCCGCTTGAAGCCGGGTTGTGGTCGGCGATAAGCTTCAGCAAAGGGTGCTATGTCGGCCAGGAGATTATCGCCCGCATGGAGAGTCGTGGTCGTCTGGCCAAAAACCTGACTCGCGTGCGTATGTCACAGCTCCATGACACACCAGCAGTGATTACAACGAGTGGCGGCAAAGAGGCCGGCGTGTTGACACGTATGGCTGAATCGCCCCGCTATGGGCATATTGGTTTGGCCTATCTATCCACCAAAATCGACGCCGAAGAGCCGCTCTCCATCAATGGTGATGCTGTTGTCCGCTGTGATGAACACTGGCAATAAGGAGTAGGAATATGACGCACCCCGTCGAACGTATTTGCCCCGAATGTCGTGCAAGTCACTCGCTTTCGGCTCATTACTGTGCCACCTGTGGCGCCCAACTCGAGCGCTTTTTGCCGGTGCCGGCGCGCCATTGGTTGCCGGCGCGGGTGCGCCAACAGTTGAGTCATCCCATCGTCAAGGGTGTGGCGATGGGCGCAATGGCACTTGCGGTCGAGGTGGGCATCAAAGTAATCCGACACATGTTGACGAATCGTACTGCGCAGCAGATTACCTCCATTCGCACATCAGGAGCAACGCCGCCCGCACAACCTACCAAGACGGTAATTCATGCGCGTCGGCGTTTTTGGCAAAAAAGTGACGCACACGGGAATATACGCAGCGAAGAGCAGGTTACCTGGCAACGCACCGATCAGTAATTCAGCGAACCGTGAAACAAACCACGCGAAAATGCCGTCTTGATTCCATAGGTTAGGTTGTTATTTGGTGGACTGTGGGTCAAAAAGAAGGGCACCATGGTAGAACCTGTGCACAATTGGCCAAATTTGATTCGCCGTCACATCATCCGCATGCTGGTTGTGGAGTATGTGCAGGCCTCCGCTCGACCGACATTGGTAGCAAGTGGTGTAGTTGGACTGATTATGCTTATAAGTCAGCTGTTCCCACTTGAGTGGCGCAATCAACTGATATTTTTAATTGTCATAATGAGTTTTTTGGCATCGCTCATCCTCCACCATCTTCGCTGGCGAAGCATTGCGCTAGCCCGTCGCCTTGATGCGGCCTATGGCTGGCAATCGGCGCTGATTACCATGGTTGATACTGCCCTCCGCAACGACGACATTGCCGTATCGCAACGTGCCCACACGATTGCGCTCCTCACATCGACGCCGGCCAAGCGCCTGTCGTTGCCTACGTTGTACGGATGGGTGCTCCTCGTCGCCGTCAGTCTGACCGCAGTCATTCTGCCGACGCCGTTTGATCAACAAATCAGCGCACAACAGCAGTTACGCACTGTGGCGCAGGCGACGGCCGATGCACTCAACGACCTACCATCGCTCCCCGACATGAACCTGCCAATAGTGCAACAACAACTTGCGAGTGCGAGCGATGCCCAAGGATTGCTCGCCACGCTGACCCAGGCGCAATCCACGATTGATCGGGCCCAAACAGCTAATCAGGCCTGGCAGCAGGCACTGAATCAGGCACGCTCCGAGGATGCGAGCGAAATCGACGCACAGACACTGAATGCCCTTACGAGTGAGCAACGTGAACAACTTGATGCCGCCATTGCCGCTCGTCAACAAGGCGACATGCAACCCCTCAATGACCTGCAAGCTGCGGCGCAGACACGCAGTCAATCGTTGGCCGAGTGGCAGCAGGCGCTCCGCCAGAGTGCTGCCCAAACGCGGGCCCAAGCGCCAAATCAGTTTGCCATGAATCCTGCCCAAAATACCGGTCAACAAGGTACCGGTCAACAAGGCACCGGTCAACAAGGCACCGGCCAACAAGGTACCGGTCAGCAAGGCACCGGTCAGCAAGGCACTGGCCAACAAGGCACCGGTCAACAAGGTACTGGTCAGCAAGGCACCGGTCAACAAGGGGCGGGTGGCGAAGGGGCAAATCAACAAGGGGCCGGTGCAGGGGCCGGAACTGGTGCGGGCGGTGAGAGCGTCTCATTGTTTGTGCCAGGGCTGAATGAGGGCGAAATGCTCGACATCCCTACGGCGAACGAGGGTGAGGGCGGGCGTGATACGCAGACAAGTGATACGGTTGGTACAGACGTACAGGGTACGTTGACCTATGCGGATGTGGTACGGCAAGCGAGTGAGCAAGCGAATCAAGCGATTGAATCAGCACAGATTCCCTGGACCAGCGAGGGCATCGTGCGCGACTACTTTCGTCAATTACAGGGAGAGCAACCATGAATCATCGTGAGGCACAACAGGTCATTGAGGCGCTCCATCAGGGGGTATCACAGCTGATTGTCGGGCAACAGACGGTGATTCATCAGGTGGTCACTGCCGTGGTGGCGAATGGTCATGTCATGCTCGAGGGTGCGCCTGGGTTGGCCAAAACCACGTTAGTGCGTACATTGGCTCGACTGCTCGACGTCTCATTTAGTCGTATTCAATGCACCCCCGATTTGATGCCGAGTGACGTGACCGGCACGATGGTGCTTGCCGATGATCAGCCGGGGCGCTACCAACTGGTTTTTGCCCCGGGACCAATTTTTGCCTCGCTGGTGCTCGTCGACGAGATTAACCGCGCCACACCACGCACCCAAAGTGCCCTGCTCGAGGCCATGCAAGAGCGTACCGTGACGGTAGCGGGCACAACCCATCCGCTTCCTGAGCCGTTTTTGGTGCTTGCCACGCAAAATCCAATCGAGATGGAGGGCACTTACCTGCTCCCCGAGGCTCAGCGCGATCGCTTTTTGTATCAAGTGATGGTCGATTACCCGACCACGGCCGATTTGGTCGAGATTGCCCGGCGCGAGTCTACTGCCAGCGTGCCGACGGTAACGCCTGTGTGTGATGCGGCCACACTGGCCAGCGTGCAGGCGATGGTCCGTCAGACACTTGTGGCGGAGCCAGTGCTGCAATTTGCGGCGACCGTCGTGCAGCGCACGCATGCTACCACGGCCGAGAGCCCAGCATTGGTGCGTGAATATGTTCAGTACGGTGCCTCGCCTCGTGCGGTGCAGGCGTTGATTCGTACCGCCCAAGTCGAGGCGATGCGCGCTGGGCGCCTGCAGGTTGATTTTGCAGATATTCATGCGGTAGCCCTGCCGGTCTTGCGTCATCGTTTGGTGTTGCGCCGCGAGGCGCGCATCGCCAATATGACGGCAGATGTGCTGATTCAACAGGTACTCGCCACGACAACAGCGATGTAAGAAGGTCATCATATGGATGTGGCACGCACCGATAATCCGGTCATCTTAACCGACACACAACTGCATTGGCTACGCCAGTTGCAGTTGCCGTGGCGTGCTGCAGCCACTCAAGGACTCACCGGTGAACGACGCTCATTGACGGGGCGCGGCAACGAGCCCGAGTTACTCCGGCGCTATCAGTACGGTGACGATGTGCGGCGCATTGACTGGCCAGCGACGTTGCGATTGCAACGGCCGACGGTGCGCCAGCCACTAGCGGTGATGCCTGGGCGCGTCCAGGTCGTCCTTGACACGAGTCCTTCGATGCATCTCATCCCCAGCAAATGGCAGGTGGCTCGACAGCTGTATGCCAGCATTGGGGTGGTTGCGACGGCTCACGCCGATATGGTTGCGAGTGTCCATGGGTCCGTGGTGTCGCCGTGGTTCATTGATACGAGCAAGTGGATTGATTGGGCAAGCGCCGTGCAACCAAGTGCTGGTCCGTTTGTGGGGCCAACCGATCTACTACGGAGTCAGATGACGGTGTTTATCAGCGATTTGTGGCATACGGACGCATTACAGATGATTCGTCAACTGGCGCATCAGACGTCGCACTTGATTGTCATCAACCTGTTGTCGTTCTCCGAGGTGGAGCCAGCAGGTGGCGACGAAATCACCTTGCGCGATAGTGAGAACGCTACCGAGCTGACGGTGACCCTCTCGCCTCAGCTGATTGCCCGCTATCAAGACAAACTCGATGCTTGGCGCACCACGGTGCGTCAGCACTGTCAAACGCTCGCTGTCGACTATGTTGCTTGCCACGATCAGCAATCGTTGCCGAGCATCATTGCTGAGGTGTTGCAATGACACTGCTCTATCCGTGGGTGCTTGGGGTGGGTGGCGCATTTATGGGGCTGATGGTGCTGTGGCACATCTTGCGCCCCAAAAGTCAGGTGCGTGTTATCCCATCAATCCAATTGTGGCGCGATTTGCTCCCCGAGTCACAGTCATATCGACCGATTCACCCACCCCAACCGTGGTGGTTGTTGCTCCTGCGATTGGCGATTGTGGCAGTGTTGACGGTGGCGGCCGCCGGCCCGATTTTGGTGGCTGAGCGCGTGCCGCAACACCTGATTATTGTGGTTGATACGAGTGCGAGTATGGCTGCGCGCTCCGGTTCCACGCAACGTCTCGATGAGGCCAAACGCATCGCCCAGAATCTGGTTGCAGCTGCACCGGTCGGCAGCGATGTCACGTTGATGCGCGTGGATGCTGATGTGGAGATTCTGGCTAGCCGTGAGCCCGATCGTACGCGCCTCAATCAACGTATTGACCAGCTCGCAGCCCGACCTGTGGCCGGCAATCTCGAGCAACTTGTCCAGTGGCTTGGTGCGCTCGCAGGTCGTACCAGCCAAATCTACGTGCTCAGCGATGATGCGCGCCTCGGGCAGTATGCCTGGCCATCAGCGTGGCAGCGGATTGCAATTGGGGGTGCAATTCGCAACGATGCCATTGACGATGTGCAGGTTGACCAGCTCCCCGACGGCTGGCAAGTCCGGGTGCGTATTCGTCACTACGGTGATGCCACTACTAGTGCGCGCCTGATCGAGGTTCGCGATGCGCAGGGGGGACTGATTGCCGCCAATCAAGTGCAATTCGACGCTGATAATCAATTTATCTGGGCGTTTGCCTTGCCCGAGCCCGTACCAACATTGCAGTTCCGCTTGGCCCCCGATGCGACGGATGGGTTGGCGAGCGATGATGTGGTGTATTGGCATACTGCCGACGAGCAACCCATCCGCATCGCCCTTCAAATCGACGATCAACGCTTTGTTCCGGCTGCGCTGGCGATTTTGCCCAACATCCAACTCGTGACTGACACACAACAGGCCGACATGCTGATAGTCTCTGGGCAGGTGCTGCCGACGACGCCCACAGCGCCGATGTGGCTCATTGATGCACAGCATGACGAACCAACTCTGGTTGATCGCCCGGTACTCGAGCGCGTGTCGCTGAGCGGGAGCGAGAGTCGGCTTAACCGCGATATTGACGTGACCACAACCCAAATCTTGACGGCGACGGTACTCGATGTGCCACTGTGGGGCCAACGCTGGCTGACGAGCGCTAGCGGTACCCATGCCTACCTCGGCACGTATAATGGCTACCCGACCGTCGTGTTCGGCTTTGATGTGCGTCAGAGCGATCTGGTCCTACGCCCGGAGTTCCCGCTACTCGTGCGCAATATCATCGAGTACCTGACTCCTGTGACGCGCCAATCGCGCTGGCAGACGGGCGAGAGCATTGCGCTTGGGCCGAGTGATACGCCGCCGCAACTGATTAGTATGCCACCCGGCAGCTCGGCCCGTATCGAGCGTATTGGTAGCCAGTACTACCTGCTCGATGTCGTTACCCCCGGACTCTATCAACTGTCGACGCGTACGCTCGTCGTCAATCTGCAAAGCCGAGTGGAGTCGGATGTGGTGCGTCCTGATCAGGTACCCGTGGTAGATGTGCCAAGTGCAACCGTGGGCGGGTTAACACTGACACAAGCCTGTATTTTTGGTGCGCTACTCTTGTTGGCCGGTGAACGCTGGTTGGCCATCACGCAACGGAGGGTCACATGAGTAGCATCATCTGGCGCGATAGTTGGCTCTTGTTGCTCCTTGTGCCGATGTTTGCGCTTATCGGCTGGTGGTGGCGTATTGCGACCACGCGACGCGAACGTGGCCTGCTCTTGATGCGTGGAGTGGCGTTGAGTGCGCTGGTCTGTGCGCTGGCCGCGCCCTCAATTGCTGCGCCAGCGGAGCAGGTAGCGCTCGTGATTGTGCGTGATCGCTCTCTCTCTACAGCGGTGAGTGCCGATCAACAGGCGCGTATCATCGACCAGGTGCTGGCCATCAAACCCACCGATGCACTGGTCGGGATTGTCGATGTGGCGGCTGAGGCCCTAGTCGCCCGCGTCCCCAGCGCCGATGGCAGCGATACCTCGCTCGTCACCCTGACCGACCGCAATGCTACCGCCTTGGCCGATGGGCTGACGCAGGCAGCTGCGCTCATCCCGGCCGGCTACATCCCGCGTATTCTGCTCCTCTCTGACGGCCTCGAGACGCGTGGGCGCGTGGTCGAGCGCATCGACAGTCTGCGGGCGCGTGGTGTGCAGGTTGACGTATATCCGCTAGCCAGTGAGGTTGTTTTGCCGATGGCTGCGCTTCGTCAAGTCACCGCTCCCCAACAAAGCCAAGGTCAAGGCGATATCGTCATGACAGTCGATTTGGCGAGCAGTATTGCGCAACCAGCCCAACTGGTGGTGCGCAACCAAGATGGCGTGCTGTTTGCGCAGTCTATCCAACTGACTGGCGCCCTACAACAGCTGCTGGTGCCTGTCACCAATCTGCCTACTGGCTGGCATCGCCTTGAGGTGGTACTCCAAGCCGCTCAAGATGACGCGTTACCCGATAATCAACGCGTGTTGTTGGTGCAACGCCAAGGCGCGCCGCGTGTGTTGCTTTTGGCTGATCCGCTTGAGAACGCTACCGCACTCCGCGATGCACTTGCTGCAACTGGCAGTACCGTGACGGCGCTCCGACCGCGCGATGCCAGCGCGCGCATAACCGATATCGTCAGCTATGACGTGATTGTTTTGTCCGACACGAGTGTGACGCTGGTGCCCAAGCCGTTGATGGCGCTGATTGCTACCGCAGTGACCGTCCATGGGCGTGGATTCTTGTGGGTGGGCGGTGCCGAAAGCCTCGGTGCCGGTGGGTTTCGTCGTACGCCCCTCAGCGATATTGCCGCTATCAGCCTCGATCCGTTGACACCCGCCAAACAAAAGCGCGTGACAATATACCTCGTCATCGACCGCAGCGGTAGCATGGAGGAACGTGATGCAGGCGTGTCGCGCCTCGATTTGGCCAAAGAGGCCGCCTATCAAGCGCTCAACAGCCTGAACCCAACTGACAACGTGGGTGTCGTCTATTTTGATGATAGTGCGGTGTGGGCGCTGGACCCACAATCGCTCCCGAGCGCTGACGTGATTGCGACGGCGCTCGGTCGTTTTGCGCCGGGCGGTGGTACCTCGATTCGCTCTGGGTTGCAATTGGCCCACGATGCCCGTACCGCTGTCGAAAGCGATATTCACCATGTGATTCTGCTTTCGGACGGCATTGACGGGAGTAACAGTGACACCCTAGCTAGCGCGATTGTTGCCAGTGGCGCCACACTATCGACGATTGCACTCGGCGACCAGGCCGGGGTAGCGCCATTGGCACGGTTGGCGGCATTGGGTGGTGGAGTGAATTACGTGGTGTCGCGCCCCCAAGAGTTGCCGCGCATCTTCCTCAACGAGACGACGCGCGTCAGCGGGCGTGATTTTGTCGAGGAGCAGGTCTTGCCCCAAGTGGTTGCCCCTGATGCGCTGCCCACCGGTGTTCGCGCCTTGCCGACCGTGCTTGGCTACAATCGTACGACCCTTTTGCCCGATACCCGGGTCATCATGCAAATCGATGCGGAAACACCGTTATGGGCTGTACGACTCGTAGGGCGCGGTCAATCTGCTGTGTGGGCCAGCGATTTGGGTGGGCGCTGGGGGGTCAACTGGGTGGCCAGCAATCGCGTGCGCACGATTATGCCCGCCCTGCTGGCGCCGCTCTTGCCCCAACCAGCCGACAATATTGCCCTCAGTTGGCAGTGGTACGATGATATCCTCGACATTGATATCACTCTGCGTGAGCCCAGTCAGACACCGCCCGAACTTGTGGTGACCGACGCAACTGGCCAAACCATTCTGCTCCCCCTCGAACAACGCAGTGGTCAGCGCTGGCAATCGCGCGTACGTGACCTGCCGAGCGGTGAGTATGTCGTGCAAGTGCGCGCTGCCGGTCAACAAGTGGTGCGGGGTGTGGTCATCGACGGGCGCAGCGAACTGCGCAATGATGGTCAGGGTCAGGCCGTGCTCAGTCAACTCGCCACGCAAACGGGTGGTCGATTCCTTGACGTGATTGACAATTCGCTCTGGTCAACCGCAGGCAATCGCACCGTGCGTCAGTACGATGTGACACCTTGGCTCGTCCTCCTCTCTGCGCTGTTGTTTGTCGCTGAGATTGGCATGCGTCGTGTACCTTTACGCCTACCAGTTTGGCAGCGTGCCTCGGCAAATCCGCCAGCGCCACCGCGCGATCAATTAACCCCTTCGCCGCCACCGAGCGATACTCCTGCCGTCCCACCGAGCCGTGTGCAGCGACTGCAAAAAGCGAAACGACGCGCATTGGACTAATGCGTGTGCACGCCGTCTGCTCGGGCTCGACCGCGTTGTGACGCTATCCCCACTGATTTATGAATGTCGAAATTATTATCTGAGTACCTCGATTATGCGTGATACCCTTGCAGTACTACCGAGCCGTCTGCAGTGTCTATAAAAAGCATAACGGCGTGCATTGGACGAATCCGAGTGCACGCCGTCTTGTTGGGCTCGACCGCGTTGTGACGCTATTCCACACAGATATGTGAATGCCGAGATTAATGCCTGAGTAAGTCGTCAACCTCGCCGCGATTAGCCATTGATTGCTGGGCGCCACGACGTGTCACCGAGATAGCGGCGCTAGCCGCCGCGAAGCGCAACGCATCGCCCCAGTACTGCTGCTCGGCTAAGGCGGTAGCCAGTGAACCATTGAACGAATCGCCTGCCGCCACGGTATCTACCACGGGCACCTGAAAGGCCGGTTGTATGATTGTTTTGCTACCATCACTCCACAATATGCCATTTCCACCGCGCTTGATGATGACCTGTGGTACGCCAAGTTGATGGAGGTGGGTGGCAGCGTT
Organism: Chloroflexota bacterium; assembly: GCA_046300655.1. Taxonomy (GTDB): domain Bacteria; phylum Chloroflexota; class Chloroflexia; order Chloroflexales; family Roseiflexaceae; genus UBA965. The sequence goes on from JBKCLM010000119.1 coordinate 95,741, forward strand.
TATCGCATGTGCCGTATCGATGGGATTAATGCCAGTCAGCGCGGCTGTTTCGCTTTCGTTAGGGGTAATTACATCGATTGATTGGAGGAGTTCAGCCGGCAATGGTTTTGTTGGGGCTGGTGCCGGGTCGAGAATCACCATCACGCCTCGTTTTTTGGCGAGACGGGCGGCGGTGATGACAAAATCCATTGGAATCTCGAGTTGGAGCAGGAGAATATTCGCCTGATCGAGCGCATGATCCAGACTATCGAGAATGTCCGCTGGCAGGCGCATATTGGCGCCCGATGCAACCACAATGCTGTTTTCGCCCTTGTCGTCAACGGTAATCAAGGCCACCCCGGATGCCGTCTCGCTGGTGTGCACGCGGGTTGTATCGACGCCGTAATCGGCCAAACTCTGGCGCAGTTGTGGGCCAAATCCGTCATTACCTACCGCGCCGACCATGCGCACTGGTGCTCCCAAACGGGCTGCTGCCACTGCCTGATTGGCGCCTTTGCCGCCGGGTACCATCACAAAATCGCTGCCAAGAATTGTTTCGCCGGGGATTGGAATATGTGGTGCCCGCACCACGAGATCCATGTTTATGCTACCAAATACC
>JBKCLM010000120.1:0-6179 GCA_046300655.1 Chloroflexota bacterium
CAGATGTTCGACTTCAGCGGGTTGGCGCTGACCACTGCCACCGATTCATCGTTGATGGTTATCGGCGAGGTCATCTTCACCGCAGTCCTTGCCGTGCTCATCGCCAAGGAGCACCTCGGTTGGCAACGCAGTATCGGTCTAGTGATAGGTATCGGCGGTGTGGTCATTTTGACGCTCGGCGGCGCGCCAAACAGCGAATATGCACCCAATCGCGCGCTCGGCAACACGCTGGTGCTCGCGGCGTTGTTCTGCGAATCGCTGTTCACCGTCGTCGGCGCAAGCCTCGCCCAACGCTACCACCCGATGACCGTCATGCGCTGGACATACACGGGCAGTCTAGTGATTTGGGTTCCGCTCATTCTGTATACCGTGGTCAGTGGCACATTCCCCAGCGTCGGCTGGGATGCCTGGTTGGCTGTGGCGTATGTAGCCATCTTTACCTCGGTGATTAGTTATCTGCTCTGGTTTTGGGTATTACGCAGTGCCGGCTCTAGCCTCGGCGCCGTGTCGCTCTTCATCCAGCCAGTCGTCGGTTCACTGATTGGGCTTCTCGTCCTCCAAGAGGGCACAAGCCCAGGTTTGTACATGGGCGCCGTGCTGATTTTTGTGGCACTCGGGTTGGCCACCATTCAGCGGAGCCCATCCACACAAGGAGCATCATCATGATTGTCGTCAAAGTCGGTGGCGGCCTCGATGTCGATTATGCAGCGCTATGCGACGATATCGCCACCCTCACCGCTCAAGGGCAGCAGATTATTCTCGTGCACGGCGGATCAGGCGAGACCAACCGCGTCGCCGAGGCTCTGGGCACGCCGCCCCGTTTCGTCACCACTGCCTCGGGGCATGTTAGTCGTTATACCGATCAGGCGGCGATGGATGTATTTATGATGATTTATGCTGGCAAAATCAACAAACGAATTGTTGAGCATCTGCAACAGCGCGGTATCAACGCCTTCGGCTGTAGTGGGCTCGACGGCCAGATACTGCGGGCGGAGCGCAAAGCCGTCTTGCGCATCGTCGAAAACGGCAAGCAACTCATTTTGCGCGACGACCGCACCGGCACCATCGACGGCGTCAACAGTCCACTCCTCACAACACTCATCGGCGCCGGCGTCATGCCCGTGATTGCCCCTATCGCCTGTAGTCATGCCGGCGAGGCGCTGAACGTCGACGGCGACCGGGCTGCCGCCCAAATCGCCGTCGCCCTCAAAGCAGACACGTTGATGTTGTTGTCAAGCGTTCCTGGTCTTTTACGCAACTTCCCTGATGAGCGCAGCCTGATTCGCACGATTCCACGTCACGAGGTCCAGAGTTACATGGATGTGGCACAAGGCCGCATGAAAAAGAAGGTCATGGGCGCCGGCGAGGCACTCGAGGGCGGCGTTGGTCGCGTCATCATGGCCGATGCCCGCATCACAACCCCCATCAGTAACGCCCTCGCCGGCAACGGCACCGTCATCGGCTAGAGGGCTGATTGGGCCAGCAGGTCAGTCAACTGCACCTGCGTCACTGTCCGCGCTTGGGCAAAGCCGCCCACAAATCGCGCCTGGTCGACGACGACCCGCACCAAGACAAAGTCAGCAAAGCCAAAGCGCATCTCGGCCGCCGCAAAGCGCCGCAGATAGGCAGACCGACAAGTCGCATACCGCGCACTATCCACGGCTACTGGCTGTGCCAGTCCGTAAATGGTGATTCGCGCCAGCGTTTGGACATCGTCAACCTCGGCGCTGTCCGGCTCAGCCAGCAACAGCGACACGCGCGGCTCGGCCAACAGCTGGCGCGTATGGGCAGCAAGTGTGCTGAGATGGAGCAACAGGGCCGAGCCGTCTGGCTCAATCGCAAACGCCACCATACCCACATGCGGTGCTCCATCAGCGGATACCGTCGCCAACGCGGCCTGTCGTTGTAGACACAGTCGCTGAATCACGGTTGCGTAGTCTTGATTCGTCATGGGATTTACTCGTTTCTACCAGTGCACATCGCAATGCGCCACACACAAAGGGAGGCTGGCACCATGAGTATAGCATCACCGTTCACCACCAATGCCGACATCATTGCTCACGAGGATGTGCGCACCAGCGGCACCTACAGCAAGCGCGGTCTGGCCATCGTGCGCGGCGCCGGTGCCACGCTCTGGGACGCCGACGGCACACAGTACATCGACTGCGTCGGTGGCCAAGGCTCGGCCAACTTGGGGCACGGCCACCCCGCAGTAGTCGCCGCCATCCAGGCCCAAGCAGCAACGCTCCTGCACTGCCCCGAAATCTTCCACAACGATCAGCGCGCCGCCTATCTCGACGAGCTCGGGGCCGCCTTACCCGCCGGCATGGGGCGGCTCTTTTTGTGCAATTCGGGCACCGAGGCCGTCGAAGCAGCCATCAAGTTCGCCCGCCTACATACCGGTCGCACCAACATCGTGGCGGCGATGCGTGGATTCCATGGGCGCACCATGGGGGCCCTCTCGGCCACCTACGAGCCCAAATACCGCGAGCCATTCGAGCCGCTCATCCCTGGTGTGACCCACGTGCCCTTCAACAAAATCGAGGCCCTCGCGGCGGCGGTCAACGACCAGACGGCGGCCGTACTGCTTGAGCCAGTCCAAGGCGAGGGTGGCGTCCGCCCGGCCGACCCAGGCTACCTCAAAGCCGCCGAGGAGATCTGCTGTCGCCACGGGGCGCTCTTGCTCATCGACGAGGTTCAAACCGGCTTTGGGCGCACTGGGTCACTCTTTGCCTGCACCCAAGATGACATCACCCCTGCAGTGCTCATCCTTGCCAAATCCATCGCCGGTGGTGTGCCGATGGGGGCTATCGCCATTCACGAGTCACTCGGAGGATTTGCGCCAGCCAGTCACGGCTCGACCTTTGGGGGCAATCCGCTGGCCTGCGCCGCTGCTCGTGCCACCCTCAAAGCCATGATCGACGACGATCTGCCGGCGCAGGCCGCCCGCAAAGGCGCTTACATCATGGCACAACTGGCCGCGCGCAATCTCAGCAAAGTCCGTGAGATTCGTGGCCGAGGCCTGTTGATTGGTATCGAGCTCAAAGAGCGAGTCCAACCTACGCTCGTCGCCTTAATGGAGCGTGGTGTGTTAGCTTTGCCTGCAGGCCCCAACGTGTTGCGCTTGTTGCCACCACTTATCATCAGCGACGCCGAGATCGACCAGGTCATTGCCATCGTCGCCGAGGTGCTGGCATGACACTCCACCCCGATATTGCACTCCTTGAGGGCGCCATCCGCATCGATAGTCCATCAACCCACGAGGCGGCCGTGGCGCAGTACCTCGTGGCCGCCATGCGGCACCGCGGCATCAATAGTTATGTCGACCGCGTCGGCAATGTGGTGGGTCAGATTGGCAGCCACGGCCCCGAGATTGTCCTGCTTGGGCACATCGACACCGCCCCCGGCCATGTGCCGGTCGAGATCCGCAACGGCAAGTTGTATGGTCGCGGCAGTGTCGATGCCAAAGGGCCGTTTGTGGCATTCATTGGCGCCGCCACTGCCCTGATGCAACAGGGTGCGTTACCCTTTCGTCTGACGCTGATTGGTGCCGTTGAGGAGGAATACGCCACCTCGCGCGGGGCTCACTATGCGGCGCAGCGCTACCAACCGGACGCCTGCATTATCGGCGAGCCCAGTGGGTGGGACAGGGTCACGCTCGGCTACAAAGGGCGCGTCCTCCTCGACATCACCACACGCCAAGGTAGTGCCCACAGCGCCGGCCCCGAGCAATCAGCCCCCGAGCGCTGTATGGCCGTCTGGCAAGCGATTCAACAGTATTGTGCCACCTACAACGCCGACAAACCGCGCTTGTTCGATCAGTACTTGCCATCACTGCGCCACATCGCCTCGGGGAGTGACGGGCTCAACGATTGGGCGCACGCCGTGGTCGGGATTCGGTTGCCACCACAACGCCCACCGTGGGAGCTCATCCACGACATCGGTCGCTTGGGCGACGCACACACCACGCTACTCTTCCGCGATGTCTCACCAGCCTGGCAATCACCACGGAGCGATGCAGCCGCCAATGCGTTTGTGCAAGGTATTCGCGCCCAAGGCGGCCAACCCGGCTATCTCCTCAAAACCGGTACCGCCGATATGAACGTGGTCGGGCCCATCTGGCGCTGCCCAATTATTGCGTATGGCCCAGGTGATTCAACGCTCGATCATACGCCACACGAGCACATCGATTTGGCCGAGTTCATGCAGTCGATTCAGGTTTTAACGCATGCACTACCAATCTTGGCTCAACGATTATCTGCATAACGAGATTGTATTTCATCTCATTTCTGTTGATGTCTAGGCAGCGCATGTGGGGAGCCGTTCGGCACGTCAGTATCAATCGGACTCCGGTCCTATAGCCAGCGCGTGTGGGGAGCCGTTCGGCGCCACAGCATCAATCGGACTCCTGTCCTGTGGACAGCGCGTGTGGGTTAGACAGTTCCATCTATGCCTTCGGCCCACATGTATAGTTCCAAAACAATGAACGCATATGTTGCTCGCACTAACGCACCGTGTACAAAACAAAAAATACCCACACAACTTTTCACTTTTCACTTCATCACTGCGCCGCCCGATTGAACCTATGGTGACAGCTGTCACCCCTTCTGAATGCCTTGCGGCGCCGTTCACTTTTCACTTTTCACTCTCACCACCCATACACCACCACCCCAATCATAATCAACCCAAAATACCCCCATTGACGCAACGAAACCTGTTCACCAAAAAAGATTTGCCCGAGCAACGGCGCCAACACATACGACAGCGATGAGCCCACATAGACCATGCCGATGCCCAAATCACGCACCGCCAACATCGTACACGGCACCGCCAAACTAAACAGACCAACGCCACCAATCAACCACAACTTACGCTTATTGATACTATATTGCTTATAGACGAGTTGGCCAACCACGACAAAGAGGACACTCCCGAGCAAAAAAAGCCACGCCATGATTCGCCCTCTCTACACCTGCCGCACCAGCGACACAACGCCAATCATCACCAGCGCCACGCCAATCAAATGCTTCACCGTCACTGGTTCACCATACAAATACGACATGGTTACGATTGCCGGGAAGAGCAGTGCCGTCGAGGCATAGGCCACACCAATCGGGTAGCGCTTATGAATAATCCCCCACACCACAAACCGCACCCCATTAAATGCAAGCACCACAACATACACCACAAGCAACCACACCCATTCAGCACTCGTAAGCGCAGTGGATTCTTTGATGATAGCCGCATTGATCAGTTGCACCGCGATGTTAATCCCGGTCAAACCAATTAACGTCCACATATGCCGCTGTGGGAGTTGTATAGGAGCAGGGTCACGCATATGCGGCCTTTCAAAAGAGTATGCAACACGCCGTTATCGGCTCATATCATACCGCTCGCCTAAACGTAACACCTGACATGGTTGACCGCGTTGTTTAGCATACTGCACACACACCGCCGGATCGACCGTATTAAAGGTAAACATATCATAGTGGCATGGAATCACGCATGTGGCCACAATCTGTAACGCCACATCAACTGCCTCCTGCGCATTCAGGTTGCCAGCTACACCACGCGCCGGATCATTCCCGTTGATCGGCAACAACGCCACATCAATCGACCACGGCGCCAATTCACTGACCAACTCCGGATACCACAATGTATCACCACTGTGGTAGATTGTCACGCCACCGACCTCAATCACCAGACCGATATACCGCTCATGTCCATCCACATCCTGCTCACGTTGATTATGCGCTGCCGGCACCACATGCAGGCAAAAAGGCCCATGCGTCAGTGGACTCCCTCGCCCCGCTCCAGTCACCCGCGAGTGCGCAACACCGAGCCGCTCCGCCGCAAACGCCACATTTGCCTGACTACAGACAACCCGCAGATGAGGATTGGCCTGCATCAGCGGCCCAATCGTCTCTGCATCCAAATGATCCGTGTGATTGTGACTCGACGTCACCAAACTCACCATATCTAGGCGTGCCGGATCAACCACACGTCGCCCCATGCGGATGTGTGGTTTGTTGGTGTTTGCATACTTAACCGTCAACGAATCCGACAAATATGGATCAACGGCAAGACACACACCATCGTACGCAATCAAGTAGCCGCTCTGACCCAACCACCACAACGACACGCCTTCACGGCGTGCCATTGTAGTAGTCACATCAACC
>JBKCLM010000121.1:0-4857 GCA_046300655.1 Chloroflexota bacterium
CGTGGCCACGACCAGCGAGGTTGGTACAGTCGTGCTCCTCAAGACTCGGAGCAAGGGTGCTACCAACAAGCGGATTGTGATTGGATTACAACCATGAGCGACGCATCGGTCAATCAATCAATTCAACAACAGTTCGGTGCGGTGGCGGCCAATTACACCACCAGCACGGTGCATGCGAGTGGTGCCGATTTGCAAGGGTTAATCGCCATTGCCGCCTTGACTGGACGTGAACGTGTGCTTGATGTTGGGTGTGGGGCTGGTCACGTGACAGTCGGGCTGGCACCGACCGCTGCCGAGGTCGTGGCCATCGATTTGACACCAGCCATGTTGGAACAAACCCAGAAGCAAGTGGCTACGCGCGGTCTCACCAATGTACGCGTCGAGTCTGCTGATGCGGCTGCCTTGCCGTTTGCCGATGCATCATTCGATGTGGCGGTATCACGCTATGCGGCGCATCACTTTGCTGATCCATTAGCGGTGCTCCACGAGGTGCGCCGCGTGCTGAAGCCGGGTGGGCGGTGGTTGTTGGTTGATGTGGTTTCGCCGATATCGCCCATGGCCGATACGTTTTTGAATGCGGTCGAGATCTTGCGCGATGCCTCGCATGTGCGCGACCACAGCGTGGCGCAATGGCTCACGATGTGTGCGCAGGCGGGATTTGTTACGCGTCACGTGCAGACGTGGTCGGTGCGCCTCGAGTTTACGACGTGGGTTACTCGTATGGCGACGCCCGACCATGAGGTCGCACAGTTACGGCGCATGTTGCGGGCTGCGCCGGCGCACGTCAAGGCGGAGTTGGGCATTGAGGAGGACTGTAGCTTTCATATCCCGGTGGCGTTGTTCGAGGGAGTAGCACAATGAGTCGTGGCGGAATTATCAAGCAAGGTTTCGTCGATACGATTGTGGTCTGGCCGGGGGTGGCGCCGTTTGGCATGGCGTATGCGGTCAGTGCCTTGGCGGCGGGGTTGAGTATCTGGGAGACACTCGGCATGTCGCTGATTGTCTTTGCAGGGGCATCGCAGTTCACCGCCGTTGGGTTATTTGCGGCAGGTGCGCATCCATTTAGCATTATTGCCACGACGGCGATTATCAACGCGCGCCATTTGTTGCTGGCGGCCTCGACGGCATCGTACATTCGCAAAGCGCCGGCGTGGTTGCGGGCGTTGGTGGCATTTCAGTTGACCGATGAAACCTATGCTGTGGGGGTGCAACGCTTTGCCAAACACGGCGGTGATGCCTGGTATCAGTTCGGCTCCAATTTGAGTTTGTATGTGGTGTGGGCGGCGAGTACGATTATCGGCAGCCTGTTGGGTGCACTTATCCCTGATCCGGCTGGACTCGGCCTCGACCTCATCTTCCCACTCACGTTTATCGCCTTTACGATGCCGATGGTGCGTGACCGGATCAACCTGGTGGTCGCAATTGTGGCGACAGTGATCGCGGTTGGCACTGCACTCGTGCTCCCGGGGAGCTGGTATGTACTTACGGCTGGGTTGTTGGCGAGCGCTGTGGGGGCATGGTTGGCAAACCGACAGCCGTTGAAGGGAGGAGTAGTATCATGAAAATTGCTGATTTTGCGCTTGAGCGCTATTTTGCTCAATATGAATTCACCACGCCATACATTTTGTGTAGTTCGGACGTGCAGGGCATGCCGATGCACGAGCTCCTCGCGTTGGCGGATGCCGATGCGCTCGCGCGCTGGCAGTCGTTGACCCTCGGCTATACCGAGACCAGTGGCTTGCCGGCCTTGCGCGCAGCCATCGCTAATTTGTACGTCGGCGTAACGCCCGACGATGTGATTACCTTTGCTGGCGCCGAGGAGGCCGTCTTTATTGCAGCCAACGTACTCCTTGGCCCGGGCGACCACATGATTACCACTTGGCCAGGGTATCAATCGCTCTACGAGGTCGGCCGGGCCACCGGCGCCGAGGTGACCTTGATTGAATTGACGCCCGAGAGCGGTTGGAACCTGACTGCCGATCAGGTGCGTCAGGCCTTGCGCCCCAATACTAAGATGGTGCTGATTAACACGCCACACAATCCGACGGGCTCGTTGATGACGCAGGCCGATTGGCACGAGGTGGTGGCGCTGTGTGCCGAGGCCGGCGTGGTGTTGTTTGCCGACGAGGTCTATCGATTCATTGAATACAATACCCACGATCGTTTGCCGGCGGCGTGTGAGCTGTCGACAAGCGCCTTGAGTCTCGGTGTCATGTCCAAAGCGTTCGGGCTCGCCGGGTTGCGTATCGGCTGGCTGGTTGTGCGTGACGCCGATGTACGCGCTCGTTTACTTGCCTACAAAGACTACACGACGATTTGTAACTCGGCACCATCCGAAATCCTGGCATTGATTGCACTGCGGGCTGCGCCGCAGGTATTGGCCCGCAGTCAGCGGATTATTCAGGCGAATGTGGCAGCATTTGCGGCGGCGTGTGTGCGCCATGCGCCCGTGCTGTCCATGGTGCCACCACAGGCAGGGAGTGTGGCGTTTGCGCGGTTGAATCTCGCCACACCAATTGCCGAGGTGGCGCACGATTTGGCACATCAGCACGGGGTCTTGATTCTGCCGGCGACGGTGTATGGTTATCCGGGCAATTATTTTCGGGTGGGCTTTGGCAAGGCTGATTTTGCTGAGGGACTGGCACGCTTTGAGGCGTATCTCTCCACGCACCCGCACGCATAAAAGGAACGACGTATGTCGATTTGGTTGACGTTTTTGGGGATGTTTGCGGTGACGTATGCCGCCCGCGCCATTCCGCTGCTGGTGTTCCGCAACGAGCCGCCGCCGTGGTTGGCCACCTGGTTGCGTTATGTGCCGCCAGCGGTTTTTACCGCGTTGATTGTGCCGTCTGTGGTTACCCAGATGGTCGATGGTGCCCGCGTGTTAGCGGTGGGGCCGGCACTCGGTGCTGCGGTGGTTGGTGCCGTGGTGGCTTGGCATACCGAGAATGCGATTTTGACGGTGGTGATTGGTATGTGTGCGTTTTGGATATTGCGCACCGTAGTCGGCATGTAAGTCAAGGAGGTCGACGATGGAGTTACGCACGATTACCATTGGCGCTCGTGAGGGTGATTTGGCGCGTGGTGCGAAGGCAGCACAGGCGTTGCGCGCGCGTTTGGCTGAGGCTGGCTATGTGGTCCAAACGTTGCGCTGTGCGCCGACGGTGAGTGGATTCAATAGTTGTGCCGATTTGGTCAGTGTGGCACAGGGCATCGAGGAGCGCGCGATCGACCTAGGCTTTGACTATGCCACACTCGGCGTCGTCCAACGCGATCGGCTTGATCAATTGGCTGATGCGATGGCGGCCACGCAGGCACTTTTTGCCAGTGTGAGTTTGACCCACAATGGGCATGTTGACGAGTCAACGATTCAGCAGATGGCGCAGATGACGCATGATTTGGCGCAAAAAGTGCCGGGCGGGGTGGGCAATCTGCGCGTGGCGGCGTTGGCAATGGTGCCAGCGGGGAGTCCCTTCTTCCCGGCGGCCTGGCACGATGGTGGTGCACCCTGGCTGGCCATCGGCCCCGAGGCAGCGGCGTTGGCCTACACGGTGACGCGGCCGCTGGTGGATATTGCGGTTGACCACCCAGATCGCCCGTTGGCGGTGCAGGCCGCCCTCAAAGCGCTGGCGCACGAGATTGTCACGCACGATCAGCGCATGGGGGCAATTGCGCGCGAGGTGTGTGCCGAACATGGTATCACCTACGCCGGCTGTGATTGGTCGCTGGCACCGCACCCACATCCTGAGCGCACAATTGCGGGTGCCATCGAGGCCTTGACCGGTGTGCCGTTTGGGGCCTGGGGTACGCTTAGTGGCGTGCGGGCGTTGACGGCGACGATTCGTGGGTGTGCGGTGACGCAACTCGGCTTCTCGGGCATCATGTTACCGGTGGTTGAGGATGCGGTGTTGGCCCAGCGGGCGCTGGAGTCGCGCTACACCTTGCGCGATTTGTTGGCGTTTAGTACGGTGTGTGGTACAGGAATCGATACAATCCCACTGGCCGGTGATGTCAGCGTGACCGATTTGGCCGGCATGTATCGCGAGGTTGCAAGTGTGGCCACGGCCCTACAAAAACCGCTGACTGCGCGCTTGATGCCACTCGCTGGTCATGCCGCCGGCGACCGTACGCGCTTCGCTGAGTTGTTGCCACCGCCACTAGCGCAATTCTTTTGTGAGGCGAGGGTGTTGGGGTAAGGAGGGAAAAGGGAAAAGGGAAAAGTGAAAAGTGAAAAGTGAAAAGTGAAAAGTGACGAGGAGGGGAATTATGAAAGCAGCGGCGCGTGCGATGTGGCAACAGGCTATGCAAATGGTGCGAGATGCAGCTGGTAATCAACAGATTTATACGGAGTGGGTAGACCATCTGGCGAGTCACGATGTGCACATACAGGTGCCGGCGATTTGGGCGTTGCAACAGGCAGGTCCTGGGGTGATTCCGTCGTTGGTTGCTGGGTTGCGTGCTGCCAATGTGCGCATCAGGCGCAACTGTGTCGATGTCATCGATCACGGCGGGTATGGCGCTGATGGGCGATGCGTCACCGGTTTATTGCCGTTGCTTGGTGATCCAGTGGCCCACATCCGCAAAGCGGTATGGCACACGCTGTTTTGTGAACGCTGTCAAGATATCAGTCACTGTGAGATGCCATTGACTGTGCCGCTTGACCGAGTGCAACTCCTGATCGAGATTGGCATCCACGACTCGAACCCTGCGCTGCGACAGCAGTGTATTGATGATTTGGCGCGTTGTGGTGCTGATGTGCGGGCGCAACATGCCCTGATGCAATTAGGCCGTGGGCAGGGTGAACGCGAATGTGGTGCCTTGGCCAACCGTACTGACGACCCAAATGCGCCCACCGTG
>JBKCLM010000122.1:0-18419 GCA_046300655.1 Chloroflexota bacterium
CTATTTTGCGGTATGATGTGTGTACCCGCCAATTGGTTAATAAAGGAGTGCTATGGGAGCGCAACAGGCAAAGGTGTCGTTACATCGACAACGTGTCGTCAGCAAGATTTCGCCGTACTTGTTTGGTGGCTTTGTGGAACACATGGGGCGCTGTGTCTACGAGGGTATTTATGAGCCAGCCTCGCCACACGCAGATGCCAACGGCATCCGTCGCGACGTGCTGGCAGCCCTAAAAGACATGGGGGTTACCATCATCCGCTATCCTGGTGGCAACTTTTTGAGCGGGTATGATTGGCGCGACGGCGTAGGTCCTAAGAGCCAACGCCCGCGTAAGCGCGATTTAGCATGGAAGTCGATTGAGACAAATCAATTTGGCACCCACGAGTTCCTTGATTACTGTGCACGTCTTGGCGCGGACCCAATGCTTGGTGTCAACCTTGGTACCGGTGATATTGCACTAGCTGGGGCCTACGTCGAGTATGTCAATGCGCCTGCTGGTACCTACTGGGCCGATCAACGTGTGGCCAACGGCCAACGTGACCCATGGGGAGTGAAGTGGTGGTGTCTTGGCAACGAAATGGATGGTCCGTGGCAAATTGGTCATCTTGATGCGGTTGAGTACGGCAAAAAAGCGCTTGAAGCTGCCAAGATGATGAAGTGGCATGATGAGTCAATCAAGTTGGTGTTGGCTGGTTCATCGTCAAATGGCATGCCTACCTATCCTACTTGGGATCGTACCATCCTCGAGATTTGTTATGATCAGGTAGACGTGCTTTCGATGCACTATTACGCTGGTAATCGTAATGATGACACGGCGTCATATTTGGCATTAGCACGCACATTTGAAGAGTATGTTGATACGCTTGCCTCGACTGTTCAATATGTCAAAGCCCTCAAGCGTTCCAAAAAGACGGTCAAGCTCTCATGGGACGAGTGGAATGTCTGGTACAAGGACATGCAAATGGATGGGAAGTGGAGCGTTGCACCACATCTCATCGAAGAGGTCTATAACCTTGAGGATGCACTCGTTGTGGCACAGTGGCTTAACGTTTTCCTGCGTAAATCAGATGTACTTGATGCTGCGTGTATGGCGCAGATGGTCAATGTGATTGCGCCGATTTTGACGACGACTAACCAAATGTTACTTCAGAGCATCTACTATCCGTTCCAAATGATGGCAAGCCGTGCACGTGGTAATGCGCTCGATGCATATGTTGATGCGCCAGTCTACTCAACCAAGAGTGAGGCTGATGTGCCATATGTTGATGCATCTGCATCATGGGATGATGCAACGAACACTGGTGCTTGTTTTATCGTGAATCGGCATCAGACCGAGAGTATGACGGTCACTATTCGTTGTGATGATGGCCTCCCTGCAATCAAGGCGACTTCGGCGGTATCTGTGTATGGTGATAATCCAAAGGCGTACAATACGTTTGATGCGCCTGATGCGATTGTTGCACGCCCGTTGCAGTCATTTGCGCATCAAGACGGGGCGATTGTGGTCACTGTACCCCCACTTTCGGCGACCGCAGTTGACCTCAAGAGCTAGGATTCGTCCATAACAGGCGTTGGTCACGACGACCAACGCCTGTTTGATTATCATGTGGTGAACTATGCCGCGATTTCGTTTTCAATGGCAATACATTCCACAACAACTGCGTGAAATACTTGCCGCAAGCACCCAATTAGCTAGCGCTGAACCTGAACATTTCATCAAAAAATTCGGCAAACGTCCAACACTTGAATTTATCAGGCAACAATGGCCAATCCTGCTTGATCATTGGTTGGTGCGTGATGTAGCGGCGGCTGCGCGGATTGCGTTGGCCCTGCGTCAGCATGATCTTGGCGATCCTGCAGTAGCCGATGATATCGCATATTTGCACACCTGCCGCAATACACAACGGCTACGCGAGGTTGTGCTCCTCGAGTTTATCACGTTTGGTGAGAATGCAATCCATCCCGAAGTGCCTCGTCTCGCTACGCAGATACCATCGAATATATCGACCGAAGCAACAACAACAATTGGTGCACCTGATCCAATTGATGTGTTGCGGCAAAATATGGTGATGCTCCTGCAGAAGAATTTTCGTGATGTCCCCATTCAAATTCATGATGATGGGGATATTTCGATGACTGTCGGCAGTAGTATGCTGTTTTTGTCAGTCATTCCTGACCCACTATTGGTGCGTATCTATGCGATTTTGCTCAAAAACATCTCGCCCACTCCCCCTCTCTACGAGACGCTGAATCACATCAATCACCAGCTCCAAATTGGACGTATTTTTGCAATTGAAAATATGGTCGTGCTCGAGTCCGCCCTCTTGCCGTTTGCCTTGAACGAGCCAATGCTTTTGCATACCATCGGCTACATCGCCACAGTTGCTGATGATTATGACGATCGTTTGCAACGAAGCTTTGGGGGTGAGATTTGGGGGATAACACATGCAGGAGACATGATTGATGTTTGAACGGTTAATGCAGTTCAGTGATGAATTGGTTGCATTGGTTGACTATGTGCGCGAACGTACGGTGACCATTGCTGGCATGAATGTGTCACTCAGCGATGGGAGCGTTGGCTCAGGTTGGGTGTTTGATTCACAGGGCCATATCGTAACGAATCATCATGTGGTTGATGGAATGTTACGCGATTTTACTGTGCAATTCGCTGGTCGACGTGCGATACCCGCGCGGGTCGTTGGCGCTGACCCAGAGAGTGATTTGGCAGTGATTATCTGTGATGTTATGCCGTTTGTGCCTGCTCCAATGCCGATGCGTTTGTTACCTGCACGACTCGGTGAATTGTGTTTTGCTGTCGGTTCGCCGTTGCGATTTCGTGATTCCGTGAGTTGGGGTGTCGTCAGTGGGTTATCACGACAATTGCCGACTGAGTATGGCTACATCGAAGAAAGTATTCAAACCGATGCAGCCATAAATCCCGGTAATTCTGGCGGCCCGTTGGTCGATTGTCAAGGGCGTGTGATTGGTGTGAATGTGGCCAAAATCGGCGCAGCTGAGAATATTGGATTTGCTATCGCTGCCGAACTTGTGGCTGATATCGTGCCCGAACTCATTGCCCATGGATCTATCATGCGCGGGACTTTCGGTATTTCCATTACTGAATCGTGGGCCGAGGATGGTAGTGAACAACAGGTCATCAAGGTAGGACGTATCCGTGATACCGCAACACCGTTTCAGCTCGATGATGTCATTGTGACCATTAATGACTTGCCAGTTCGTCGTCGCTATGATGTTCGTAAAGCACTGTCACGTGATGCGATCGGCACGTCATTACGCGTTGGTGTGCGTCGTGATAATAATTTGATCACACTTGACGTCCCAGTATCATTGCGCAAGCCTCCAGTCAAGACCTCGACAGATGTGAGCGATGAAACTGGCACAACAAAGAAAACAGTACGCACGTTCAAAAATAAACCGTCATAGTGTCTACGTTGCGCCTGTGTAGCGAGGTGTGTCGTGTGACGGAATGCACGATCGTTGGTGGTGATTGCATGACACATCAACGACAGCACGCAACGTGACGTTTATTCACGTGCGCCATGCAATTTCTTCAAAAGCGAGTTGCTTAATCGCCACTGCCATCACTGTCATTCGCGTCTTGGTCGTTCTGATGGCTTGTTACCATGTCGTCGGCAGATGTGAATGTTGTTTGCAGCCGCATCATCACTGGTTGTTTAGGCCGTAAGGTGATTGATGGTTGTGCAGTGATACGTTGCCGGCTTGGGAGCTGCCAATCTCCATGTTGTATGAGTCGAGTCAAAATTATCGTTGCTTCGAGCAGTGCAAATTGTTGACCAATGCACAAGCGCGGTCCGCCGCCAAACGGAAAGTAGGCGTATTTTGGTAAACTTGCCCTGAATTCACTCGTCCAACGCTCGGGAACGAATGTATTAGGATTTGGGTACCAACGTGGATCGCGGTGCATGGCAAATTGACTCAAGTTTATGTCTTTGTTTGCATTTATATGATATCCACCAATCTCCACCGGTTCAATTGAGTGTCGCGAGATCGTATATGCAGGCGGGTACAGACGCATCGTCTCGCGAATCACTTGTTCCGTATACGTGAGTTGCGCCATATCTGCCATCGTGGCTGGTCGGGTGCCAAGGACATTGTGTACTTCCTGTTGGAGTTTTTTGAGGATGTGCGTGTGTTGTAAGAGTGTCCACATCATCCATGTCATTGTCAGTGCGGTTGTCTCATGACCTGCCAAAAACATTGTCTTACACTCATCGGTGAGCTGTCGGATGCTCATCGGTTGATTGTCATCATCACGAGCCGCCAAAAACATACTAAGTAGGTCTTGGCGTTCAATTGATGATTGCATACGCTCTTGAATGATGGCGACAATCGTATCATCGAGAACCTTAGTGGCCTCTTGATAGCGGCGTTCACGCTCGCGGGTGAACGGTATTTTGGTCAGATAACTGAGCATTCCAAGTACATCATTACTGAATTGGTCCATGACCGCATCAAGCGCATGGCTGATGTTGTATTTATGTGTGTCACTGACATTGCCAAATAACGTCTCAGACACGATGTCAAGCGTCAGTTGATTCATGGCTTTGGTGAAGTTGAATTCGACGCCAGGGACTACCTGCGCTAAAAACTGCTCGGTGTGATGTGCAATGATTTCACCGTAAGTTTCGATTCGTTGACGATGGAATGCAGGCTGCGCCATACGACGTTGCCGTAGCCAAAAGTCACCGTCACTGCTGAGCAACCCATTGCCAAAGACTGCGCTCGCATAGACTTTGAGAAAGGCGTCTTTGTGGAAAGATTTTTGTTTGGTGACCAGCACTTCTTCAACAAGGGTAGGATTGCTCACATAGAACATGGAGTAATTGCCGGGAAAGTGCATCTCTACGATATCGGGATACATTTTGTGCATGCGTACCATTGTCTCGATGGGGTAGACGCTCATATCAAGCATATGCTTTAAAATCGGTAAACCAAATGATTGTGGTATGTGATTTTTCATTATTCCCCTCAAACAAACATCCCTAGTTATTTTACCAGCATTCTGATGCCGTTTTTGGGGCGCATGGTAATGGAGGGTTGTGTCACAATCTTGTGGCTAGGATCGATGTACCAAATTCCTCGTTGCATGAACATCACCAGCACAATTGTGGCTTCAAGCATAGCGAATTGTTGGCCAATACAGAGTCGTGGTCCTCCACTAAATGGGAAGTAGGCAAAGCGTGGTAATTTTTGTTTGAAGTCATCTGACCATCGGTCCGGATTGAATTGTTCAGGATTCGGGTACCAACGCGGATCGTTATGCATGGAAAGCGGACTCATGGCTACGTTTTTACCTGCAGGGATGTGATACCCGCCGATTTCGACATCGACCAAGGCCTCGCGTTGTGTAAGCCATGCAGGTGGTTTGAGTCGCATGGATTCACGAATGACTTTCTCGGTGTACACCAATTTAGGTATATCTTCAAGTCGTGGAGTGCGACCATCGAGTACTTGATCTATCTCGGCGCGTAAACGTTGTGCGATAGCTGGATTTGAGTGGACAAGCCACATAGTCCAGCTTAAGTTTAACGCAGTTGTCTCGTGTCCGGCCAAAAAAATTGTTTTACATTCATCGCGCAGTTGAGCAATTGTCATCGGTTGATCGGCATCGTCTCGTGATTCTATGAGCATGCCGAGTAGGTCGTTGGGTTGTTCGGTGTACTGTAAACGCTCATTAATGATTTCATCGATGGTGTTATCAAAATCAGTAATTGCAACTTCGTATGCGTCGTATAGCTTTTGGTTGAGTATAATGCCACTTATTTGTTCAAAGATATTGAACCAATTGTTGTTGCCAAATCGTTGCATGATGGTGTGCAGTGCATGACTAATTGTGGCCATGTGATGTGGTTTAGATGTGCTAAAAAGCGCTTGACCTACAACTTTGAGCGTGACATCGAGCATAATCTGATTAATATCAAAGTAAGTCTTATGGGGTATTGTGGCGAGTGCTTCCCGAGTGTAACGCACCATCAATTCAGTGTACTCAGTAATTCGCTGTTTGTGAAACGCAGGTTGAATCATACGCCGATGTCGTAGCCAAGTGTCGCCATCACTCGTCAGCAAACCATTGCCGAATATCGCTGCGGCTTTTTCGCGCAAAAAGGCATCTTTTCTGAAGTATTTATGCTTATGCACAAGCACTTCTTCAATGAGAGCCGGGTTAGTCAGAAGATACATCGAGCTCAAACGAAACTTGATCTCAACAATATCAGTATATTGCTGCTGATTCGCATGTAGTAACGTGAATGGTGTAAGTACATATTGAATCAGATTACCTAATTTTGGTAGCCCATGGTTGATAGGTGCGACGTTGTTATTCATGTAATTAGAATGTATATTAAAAGATAATTTATATTAACATACTCTTTGCTTGATTGTATTCAATTTCATATTTCATTCACTTATAAATGCACGACACTGAGTTCTGTCATATTCAATGTAATATGGTCACCAAGTATTTACAATTATCTACATACGCATTCATGCAATCCTACTCTATCCTACAGGTGCCCACCTGATCTCCTGAGGTGTCTTTGCCAATCACAGCAATTGTGTGTATATCATACGCCTGCACATATGTGAATACCACAAAAACATCCCGGCGCATCTGCGCCGAGATGTGACAATCCTGCATCAACGCCGTGTCATTAGTTTTCTGTGGCGTTCAGCGTAACCACTGTCTGCGTGGCATTGTCTTTATCTGCCATGCTAATTACGAGATACGCCTTCTGTGCAATTGTAAATCCGACTGACGTCTGTAAGATGTTCTGTGCTTTGACGGAATCGGTAAAGATGATCGTACAACCATCACCCGCGCCAGTTGCCACCGTCGCATCGCCTGCCTCATTTGGCCCCCAGAACAATCCCACCGCACAGCTCGCTGGGCCGACCACAATGGCGACAGCATAGTCAACCGTGGTTGAATTGTTGCGCAGATTGATATTCACCGGCGTTCCATCGGCGGTGTCGGCGAGTGTTAGATTCACGGTGTCCGTTGATGGCTCGAGTTCGCCGTTGTCTGAACCGAAGCCAATGGTGCAGTTTTCTTCTTGGAGACTGACGTCTTTGCAGTTCGCACCCGTTATCGGCACCACACTCGAGCCATTAAACGACGCCGTGTTAGTCACCGTGCACGAACTCAACATCACAATGAGGCCTAAAAGGGCACTCAATACACGCATTTGTAGTGTTTTCATCTGTTCTCCTCATCTACATATGAGAGTATAACACAAATTCGTAAAAATTATTTATACAAATCTCAAAATAATTAGTTTATTTTTTATGAAATAATATTTATTACGATTTAGCGAGTTAAAGTTACGTATTATCTAGTGAAACAAATTTAATTATTCATCGGTATGATGCGTCAAATCAAATGGTTGAACAATGCGCATACTTTACTTATCGATCTTTTTGCGAGATTGATTTTTTGCAGCAATTCGTCATTGAGGTTGGTCACTGTATTGTACGCAAGCTCGAAGGATGAATTCTGCATCTGGACCGCCAAAACGTTTCTGTAACGGCGTTCATGTATCAGGTGTGTTGGACAGAAATCGCTATCTGCGCTTACCAGCTTTCACCTGAATCATGGCACATCTGCATGATTCACCGTATGGTACTTGGGCATTCTGGCCGATGAGGAAATACCGTGGGCGCCCGTGAGGGCGCCCATACGATGGATTGATAACTGCAGTTTGTGGGGAGTTACTCTTTGACAGGAACGCCGAGGTGCTCACAAATCAGCCCATGGAAGTGGTGCACGCCATTTTCACGTTCAACAGAGAATCGCCCTGTCTGATACGAACGTGAGCGTAACCGTCGTTGTACCGTCTCACACAGCTCAATGTCCTCGCGTTGTACCAAGTCACTGAATGCAAAGTTCTTGGCGAACTCCTCGGCTACATTTGGCCGGTTCATGTCGCGCAAATACCACTCAAAAATGGTGACGGTGCGCTCAGGCCCGAGTGGCAAGATGATGTTGATTTGCAGATTGTCTGGGTAGACATTCAGCATCAAATTGGGGAAGATCCAGTAGTATAAGGCCTGCGCATCAGCATCATTCTCGAGGTTGCGGCGATACAACGAGTCCTCTTTGGCGCGGATTGGTGCATGCTGCTTCGAGTAGTAGCGCTCAGTCTCAACCAAATACTGGTTGTAATCGATTTCCTTAAATAGACCAGGATGTGCGACTGGGATGTGATACCCCTCGAGGTAGTTGTCGACGTAGACCTTCCAATTACACTCGATTTCGTAATCAACCCGCTTATAAAAGCCCATCTTCTCGACCTGCATGTGTACGGTCTCAGGGATGATTTTGCCTAAGACCTCGTGCAAGCCCGGTGTGGCTTCGTCGAGACAGACAAAGATAAACGGTCCCCAAGTGTCCACCCGAACGGGCTTCAACCCAAATTCTTCTTTGCTGAAGCACTCGACGCCATCGAACTCTGGCGTATTCATCAACTTGCCATCAAGGCCATAGGTCCAGCCATGGTACGTGCACTGCAACGTCTTGCGGTGGCCTGGGCCGTTGGCTACGGCACCGGCGCGGTGGCGGCAGACGTTGTAGAACGCGTGAATCTTGCCAGCGGTGTCACGAGTAATCACCAGTGGTTCATCGACAACACTACAGGTGAAGTGGTCACCCGGGCGTTGCAGTTGCTCGAGCCGCCCGACCAGTTGCCAGGTGCGGGCGAAGATCTTTTCTTTCTCCTCGGCCAGCACGGCTGGGTCGGTGTACCAATCGGCCGGGATCGTGTGGGCGTAGGCGATGTTTTTGTCATAGACAAATGATGAGGCCATCTACTTATCCTTGCACGCTCAATAATTCGACGTCGAATACCAGAGTTGCGTTGGGTGGGATGACGCCGGCTGCGCCACGTGAGCCGTAGGCCAAATCTGACGGAATAGTCAAGGTGCGGCGCCCGCCTACTTTCATTGACATAACACCTTCATCCCAACCTTTAATGACTTGGCCAACGCCAATGATGAACGTGAATGGTTGTTTGCGATCGCGTGAGCTGTCGAACTTCTTGCCGTCGGTCAAGGTGCCGGTGTAGTGCACGGTCACCTGTTGGCCCGCTTTGGGTGCATCACCGGTACCGACAACCTCGTCACGGTACTTCAAGCCTGATGGTGTGGTAATGATGTCGTTTGACATGGGATTTACTCCTAATGGATGCAGATGATTGAAAGGACGTTTTTCCGGTACAGTTTATTCTACCATGCGCATCTATGATGCGGTATTTTGATATGTTTTATGGGGTGTAACCGTTGCCAGTAGAGCCGCAGCATGCTGCGGCTCTACTGGCGAAACGAAATTTTCAACAAATCTTCCCGCGTTTGCCGGCGCTGCCATGGCCAATCGGTTCATCACCAATCCAGCGCTCGTCGATTGGTTCGTCGGCGCGCTGGTAGCGCGTGTCGGTCGAGAGCCGGATTTTGTTGGAGGCATTGTCGAGGCTGGTGTGCACCGTAAAGACACTGAAGATCAGCACGTCGCCGAGCTCGTAGTTGGCCGAGAGCCAGCGTCCACCCAGCGCTTTGCGCAGTTTGGCCGGGTCTTTGGAGAGCCAGCCGCCGTCGCTGATGTTGCCGCCACCGCCCATTTTGGTATAGCCCTCGCCCACCTTGTTCTCACAAAACTCGTCGACATCTTTGCTGCCGTAACCCTGGTTGAGCCGATCGTGCGTATGTGAGCGTTCGAGGACGAGCAAACCACCCATCTCGAGCGGGATGTCGCTGAGAGGTGTCCATGCCGTGTAGAGCTTCTTCGTGCCGCGGCCCATGTAGACGATGTCCATGTGCGGTGGCGTGCCGCGTTTGGGGGCCACTGCCCGCACCCAGGTGAAGTCATAGTGGCGCACGTCGTGCTGCAACAACTTCTCAAAAGCGCCAATCATGGCACCGTCGTACAGCACCTCCATCAAGGCCTGATTGTCTTTGCTCAAATCGGGCATGAACTGCACGTTGGCCGTCGTGCTGGCGATACAGTCGAGCAACGGGTAATTGGTGTCGATTTGACCCTTAGCGGCGAGGCGCTCAGCCATGGTCAGGCGGGCCTCGGTCAGCTTGGTTTTGTCGAGGATGCCTTTGAGGTAGACATAACCTTCATTTGCCGTAAATTCACGGAGGTGCGCGGGCTTATCAAGCAGTGAGGTGCAGTCGTTGAGGTAGCCAAAAACGTCTGGGGCAGTTGAAATCTCTTTTTTCATTGCGGTCAAGCGCGGCATCGTCGTCGCTGTCATCGGGTGCTCCTTTGCATGTATCCGGATGCGCCTATCATAGCACGGGTTTTCGGTATTGATCAGAGACGCACGGCCGTGCGTCTGTAAAAACGTGTGTTTGTGTGGTGTTGTTTCCCGAGAGACGCATGGCCATGCGTCTGCATACCTATCATTGCACGATTTGATAGACCAGTTCACCGGTAATTTCGGCCAGTTGGAGTGGGGCAAATTGATTGACGGTGTCGTCGTTGATAAGAGTCTCAACAGGGCGATGTTGGATTGCATCCCACGTCAAGCGCCGGTGCACTCCGCTCATCATGCGTTTGCGGTTGCTTATCAGTGGCGCTTGACCAACTGCCAATGCAAAAGTCACATCGATCAAGTGGATGACTTGCCACACCAGTGCTCTGACGGACGGCGTGGCCACCACGATACATGTCTCGCCGCTCTGTAAAATATCGCGGAGCATGACAACCGGGACAATTTGGCCATCGACGCTGATAATCCGGTCGCTCATATACACAAACCGCACCCGCTCAATAGCCTGACAAGCTCGTTGAATGGGCATGATGTCGATGCCGTCTCCGATCCAACATAGGCAGTGTTGTTTTTGACGTAACGACGCAGTGAGATGATGAATAACTGCATTGATGTCGTGTGCGCACATCCCTTGGTCGAATTCAACATATTGTGTGTGTGATGAATTATGTTGCACCAAATCGGTGATTGTCGCAGAGGTAATCGGTGAATAGCGCGCGACATATTCCGCAAAAAAACCACTGAGTACCGTGCGATCACTCGGTACCAGTTGGGTATGGAGTGCCAAGCGGTGAGCAATAGTTTGCATCTCGCTGACGCGCAATGACGTGCGTATCCGCGCAAATATCGGGTGGAGTGCACTGGTGGGTAGTGGATTACGGTACCACTCCCATGCTTGATCAATCTCTTCTGGAATTGCCAAATGGAGTAAGCGCTGCACCGCTGACTGTTGTTGCCACAAACTTTGCGGGCTGCCAAGTAGGCGATCGTCACCGTGGGCCAAATATTTGATGATATGCCATAACTCCATGGAGTTTGCCAGGTGTAACCGCATCACAAATACCACAATTGCCATTTGGGTGGCAAAGACGAACTCGTGCGCAGGATTATTGGCGACCTCGTCCGTCATCAAGACACACGAGTATTCGTGGATGCGTGGTCGGAGCGGTGTCAACTCAGCGATACTGCATATATCAATGAATTCGTGAATGTGTTGCGTCAATTGCAGATTGATGACCATCACCTGGATATCAGCCAAATGCATGTCGGGGACGCACACCAACACGCGTTGCCGCTGATGGTGGATGTAGAGTTGGGCCAAATACACGATGCGGATGATTAATGCGGTGTAGCTGTTGACCACATGGACTTTGCGATCCCCTTGTTGGACTGCATGGACAAGTTGGGTGAGTACATGAATATCGGCCGGCGTCAACCAATCGAGGTGTGCCGCTCGTACTGCGACCGGGTGTACTTCGTTGGCCTTCATCAGGCGTTCAAGATGCTCATCAGTGATAGTCATCCCCCAGGGGTGCTGCCAAAGTGCGTCGAACTCCTGTGCGCTCCAGTGCACGCGTTGGGTGCTTGTGTCTTCCCAGACGATTCGATTGGCCTGACGCGATGCTGGCACTACGGTGAATGCGTGTTGACTTTGGTCGATGTATTCGGTGACGCCGAACTCTTGGAGCACGGTGTCGATACCGCGGAACGGCACCACGCGAATCTGCACGCGCCCTTGGCTTTTGATCTGGTCATAGAGTTGCCAAATTCGCAGGACATAGGTGTGCGCTAAAGCGCGATCGAGTGCCCACCAACGTTCGCGATCGGTCATCTCGTAATCAACTGATAAATATTCGCTAATGATGACGATGCGTGCAGTGCATGTGGAATGCAATACGGCCTCAAGTGTATCGATGAGATATTGCCAGTCTGAACGAATCACACAGTCGTGCCGAATGGCCTTTTCGAGGTCTGGCTTGTGCGACCGGGGCGGCATGATTTCGTTGATGGAGAGCAATCGTGTGTGCATTGCGCAGATTATCGAATAAGATTTCAAATAAAGTATACTCCAGAATTTTGTCATGGGCTATGTAGACAATTCGCTGTATTGAAAGATTAATCTATTGCGCTTTTAGGAACTGTAGTAAATTACATCTGTGATTTATTTGACAAGTCAAAAATAATACGTATACTACTAATAAGTCCATTATATGAGGGATTTACTGTGTTTCAACGTGGTCAACTAATCCTAGTAGTAATTATTGTAACCCTAGTCGTAGTAGCGATTACGGGTACATAGCACTATAGGGAGCGGCAAAACCGCACGAAGATGTACAGTCTACCTCTCCCGTAGTGATACGGGAGAGGTTTTTGTTTGTGTATTCAGCATGGAGGTTATATGTCGGAGAAGCGCACCGGAGCACAGATTCTGTGTGAAGCACTCATCCAAAATGGCGTGGATGTGATGTTTGGTATCCCAGGTGGAGCCATTATGCCGTTCTACCATGCGATGTGGGATTACCGTGATGAGTTGCGCCATGTTCTGTGTCGCCACGAACAAGGAGCCGGCCATGCAGCAGAGGGCTATGCTCGTTCAACTGGCCGTCTTGGCGTCTGTATTGGTACAAGCGGACCTGGTACCACTAATTTGGTAACACCAATCGCTGATGCCTGGATGGACAGTACGCCTATATTGGCAATTTGTGGTCAGGTAAGCAGTGCAGTGTTGGGTAAAGATGCCTTCCAAGAGACGGACATCACTGGTATCACGATGCCAATTACCAAACATAATTACTTGGTTAAGAACGTCGATGAGATTGCCTATGTTATCAAAGAGGCCATCCACATTGCCACTACCGGTCGTCCCGGCCCCGTTTTGGTTGATATCACCAAAGACGCCCTCCAAGCCTCAACCATCCCCGACTACAGCAAAAAGCTTTTCTTACCTGGCTACCGCCCAACCTATCAGGGTAGCAAAAAGCAGGTCAAAGCTGCGCTTGACTTGATGCTCAAGAGCGAGAAGCCGTTGTTAATGATCGGTAACGGTGTCATGATGGCTGAGGCCAGCGATCAGGTTCGTGCCTTTGCCGAGCGCTACAAGTTGCCCGTCATCACCACGCTCCACGGATTGGGTGCGTTCCCCGAGGATCATGAGCTCTCAATTGGTATGCCTGGTATGCATGGTTGGGTGCACGTCAACCGCGCCATCCAAGAGGCAGACTTCCTGATGAACATTGGTGGGCGCTTCGATGACCGTGTCACCGGCAAGGCCTCAACCTTTGCGCCAAATGCCGCTATTGTCCACGTCGATATCGACCCATCCGAGATCGGCAAGAACATCGAAGTCGACGTGCCAATCGTCGGCGATGCCAAGATGGTGTTGTTCTCAATGCTCGAAGAAGAACCTGAGGAGACGGCAGTTGCTCAGTTCCATGCGCATGCCACCACTTGGATGAACCATATCCGCGAGTTGCAGTCAAAGCATCAGCACAAGCAACAGTACATCAACCGCCCCGATACTTCAATGTTCATGCCACATGATGTCTATGCGGCCATGACCAAGACTTTGAACGAGCGTGGCAACTACCGCGTGGTCACAGACGTTGGTCAGCACCAGATGTGGGCTGCCCAGTTGATTGACTGGCATCGCCCACGCACGCACATCACAAGCGGTGGTGCCGGTACGATGGGCTTTGCGATGCCAGCTGCCCTCGGTGTGGCCTTGGCACATCCAGAGGATACCGTATGGGCGGTTGCTGGTGACGGTGGCTTCCAGATGACCAACCAAGAGATGATAACGGTCGTTCAGGAGGGCATCAAGAACCTCAAGATTGCCATCATCAACAATGGCTACTTGGGTATGGTACGCCAGTGGCAAGAGCTGTTCGAGAACAAGCGCTATAGTGGTACGCCACTCACCAGCCCCAACTTTAAGTTGTTGGCTGAGGCTTACGGGTGGAAGGGTATCATCGTCGATTCAGCTGCCGATGTGCAGGCTGCCATTGATGAGGCGTATGCGACGGACGGTCCGGTGTTGATCGATTTTCGCGTTGAGCGCGAGGTCAACGTCTTCCCCATGGTGCCCCAGAACAAGAGCATTGGCGATATGATTACGGAGTAAATGATGAAGACGCATACCCTTGTGGTGTTAATGCAAGATCGACCCGGCGTACTGAACCGTGCGGTAAGCATGTTTCGCCGTCGTGGCTACAATATCGCCAGTTTGGCAGTAGGCCACACCGAGACTCCCGGCATCAGTCGCATGACGGTCGTGGTAGAATCTGACCATGTCGAACAAGTTGTCAAACAACTCTATCGGTTGATTGAGGTCCTCAAGGTCAGCGATGTCACCGATGATCCGGTGGTTGAGCGCGAGATGGCACTAATCAAGCTCCACGTGCCTGGGCAACAACGCGCAGAAATCGTGGCATTAACCGAGGTGTTTGGCGCCAAAATTGTCGATGTGGCCAATAATACGATGGTCATTGAAATGACCGGTGGTCCGTCCAAAGTCGAGAATTTCATCGACATGGTGCGCCCATTCGGCATCAAGGAGATGATGCGTACTGGCCGTATCACCATGGTTCGTGGCCCCCGTGGTCACAGTGGTGCTGAACTGGTCGATGCGCAGTGGCAAGGTGAAGGAACGGGCGCCGTTGGTTCGGTCGCTCAGTAGTTAATTAAGAGGAGCACATGGCTAAACTGTACTACGACAATCAGGCTGATTTGGGGCGACTAAAGGGTCGCACGGTTGCCATCATTGGCTTTGGTAGCCAAGGGCACGCCCACGCACTCAACCTCAAGGACAGCGGTGTCAATGTTATCGTCGGTCTTTACGACGGTTCAAAGAGCAAGGCCAAGGCCGAGGCTGCAGGTTTGAAGGTGATGAGTGTCGCCGATGCCACCAAGGCCGCTGACGTCATCATGATTTTGACGCCAGACACAACTCAGGCTCAGACCTACAAAGATCATATTGCGCCGAACTTGACCCCAGGTAAAACATTGATGTTTGCTCACGGCTTCAACATTCGCTATGGCCAAATTGTGCCACCAGCCGGTGTCGATGTCAGCATGGTTGCCCCTAAGGCGCCTGGCCATCGTGTCCGTGAGGTGTTTACCCAGGGCGGTGGCGTGCCAGCCTTGGTCGCTGTGCACCAGGATGCCAGTGGCAACGCGTTTGCCGATGCCTTGGCCTATGCCAAGGGCATGGGCAACACCCGCGCTGGCGTGCTCGAGACCACCTTCGCCGAAGAGACTGAGACCGACTTGTTCGGTGAGCAGGCCGTGTTGTGTGGTGGTGTGTCAGCCTTGGTTAAAGCCGGTTTCGACACCTTGGTCGAGGCTGGGTACCAACCTGAAGTTGCCTACTTTGAATGTATGCATGAGCTCAAGTTGATTGTTGACCTCTTCTACCAAGGTGGTCTCAACTACATGCGCTTCTCGGTCTCAGATACTGCAGAGTGGGGCGATTACGTTGCCGGCTCACAAGTTATCAACGATCAGTCACGTGCTGCCATGAAGCAACTCTTGACCAACATCCAGAACGGCACGTTCGCCGAGGACTGGATCGATGAGAACGTCAATGGTCGCCCACGTTTCAATGCAGCTCGTAACGCCGATGTCGACCACAAGATCGAGGTCGTCGGTCGCGAACTTCGCCGCATGATGCCATTCGTCAACCCACGTGAGGTTATCCCCGGCCAAGGCGGCTCGTAATCCGTTGTTATGTGGTGTGGGGTGTACCATTGCCCTACACCACACCTAATCCTATGTTTGGGCGCATTTGCTCCCATTTGTACTACGTAAGGAACGATCATGCAGGAGAGTCACGTACGCATCTTTGATACCACGCTGCGCGATGGCGAGCAAGCACCTGGTTGTACTATGTCGCTCGAAGAGAAGTTGGAAATCGCCCGACAGCTACAACGACTTGGTGTTGATATCATCGAAGCCGGATTCCCTGCCGCATCGCCTGGCGACTGGGCAGCCGTTCATCAAATCGCCAAAGAAGTCGGTACTGCCGATGGCCCCACCATCTGTGCCTTGGCCCGTGCCAACAAGGACGACATCGACAAGGCGTGGAGTGCTATACAACCAGCTGCCAAAAAGCGCATTCACACCTTTTTGTCAACGTCTGACATCCATATCGAATATCAATTTAAGTCAACCCGCGAGAAAATGCTCGAGCGTGCCCGCGAGATGGTGCGCTACGCCCGTTCACTCTGCGACGACATCGAGTTTTCTCCCATGGATGCCACGCGCTCCGATCACGCCTACATGTTCGAGGTGTTGACCGCAGTCGTCGCTGAGGGCGCAACGACCCTCAATATCCCTGATACTGTCGGCTTCACCACGCCCGAGGAATACGCCGAGTTAATCAAGGGCATCCTGGCCAATGTGCCTGGCATAGAAAACTGCATCATTTCAACCCACTGTCACGATGACCTCGGTATGGCGGTTGCCAACAGCTTGGCTGGTGTGCGCGCAGGCGCCCGTCAGGTTGAGTGCACGATCAACGGTATCGGTGAGCGCGCCGGTAATGCCTCGCTCGAAGAGGTCGTGATGGCACTCCATACCCGCCAGGCGTTTTATGGCATAAGCTCCAAAATCCAAACCACTGAATTGACGCGCAGTAGCCGCTTGCTCAGCTCATTTATCGGTATCCCTGTGCCACCCAACAAGGCAATCGTAGGTGGGAATGCGTTTGCCCATGAGTCGGGCATTCACCAAGATGGCGTGCTCAAGAACCGCATGACCTATGAGATTATGAGTGCCGAGACCGTCGGTCTCGATGGCAACATGTTGGTCCTGGGCAAGCATTCAGGTCGCCACGCGTTCCGCACCAAGTTGGTCTCACTGGGCTGGGAAGCCGAGAACGAAGAAGAGTTCCAAAAGTTGTTTGAGCGCTTCAAAGAGCTCTGCGACCGCAAGAAGAAGATTGACGATCGTGATATCGAGGCCCTGATTGCTGGCGAGCATCAGCGTGCCGTCGAGGTCTACACACTCGAACACGTGCAAGTCATCACCGGCACCAGTTTGACTCCTGTAGCCACAGTACGCCTGATCGACCAACAGGGTAATGTGCACCTCGAGGCTGCCCATGGCACCGGTCCAGTTGACGCCATCTACAAAGCCATCGATAAAGTCGTCCAGCGCCCTGTTGAGTTGCTTGAGTTTGCCATCAACTCGGTTACCGAGGGGATTGATGCCGTCGCCGAGGTCTCAGTGCGCATCCGCGACACATATGCCGCTCAGCAGGCCACCAGCAAGCCTGGTATCGACTTGTTCAACGGTTACGGCGTTCACACTGACACCATGGTTGCTGCCGCTGAGGCCTACATGGGCGCCCTCAACAAGCTCCTACAGGATCGTGAGCGCCGCATCAACGCCGAAAAGTCAGCCTATGCTGATGGTTATGACGCACAACGTCCTGGCTATGCCGTTGATGAATTCGCTAACGCGCGTGCCACTCAGTCGAAGTAGTCAAAAGGGAGGACGTCGCAAGCACATACTTGCGGCGTTAACACTATGCGCATAAGTTATCTCGGCCCGGAAGGTACCTACAGCGAAATGGCTGCGCTTGCATTTGCGCAACCCGGTGATACCCTCGTTGCCATGCCGTCTCTCCCAGCGGTTGTGCATGCAGTCGAAAACGGGCAAGCCGATGTCGCAGTCATGCCCATTGAGAACGTACTTGAGGGGGCTGTGACGCCCACACTCGATATCTTGATTCACGATACCAAGTTGATGATATGTGATGAAGTCGTCGTTCCCATTCGCCATCAGCTCCTGGGACCTGCTGGACTTGATATCACCAAAGCTGAGGTGCTCTACGGTCACCCGCAGTCGCTCGGACAGTGCAGACAGTTTATTGAACGGCATTTGCCCCACGTCACGACGGTCGCCTCGCTCTCAAACAGTGCTGCGCCAGCCGAGGCCCTTTCGTCAACCCGTCCAGCTGTGGCAATTGGCACCTCGCGTGCAGCTGAATTAACCGGTGCGACAATTTTGTGGCCCGACATTCAGGATCGGTCGCATAACGTGACCCGATTTGTGGTGTTGGCTGTTGCCGATCATACTCCTACCGGCGATGACAAAACCAGCTTGTGCTTC
>JBKCLM010000123.1:0-4316 GCA_046300655.1 Chloroflexota bacterium
ACTGCCCAACCCTGCCCCGATCA
The DNA here is from genome assembly GCA_046300655.1 of Chloroflexota bacterium. GTDB lineage: Bacteria > Chloroflexota > Chloroflexia > Chloroflexales > Roseiflexaceae > UBA965. Next base: position 24 of record JBKCLM010000123.1, read on the forward strand.
AAGCATCCCGGATGCGCCGTGGCAGATTGGCCGCATCATCGCCGAGTTTGGGGCCGTGGCGCTGATTATCGTGGCGCTCTTTTGGTTGCGCCGCTACCGCGTGCCCATCATGAATTGGCTGATAGCATGTACCCCGTGGTACCGCAGGGCCAGTCAAATCGTCGCGATAGCAGTGGTACTCGCAGGGAGCTACGCCTACTTCATTCGCCCACAAATGATTAGTGTGCGCGTCCTCAGCGACGCACCACAATGCGTCAGTGTGGCACAGTTACGCGCACCGAGCGGCAGTTGTTTGGCGCTCCAGAGTTATGTCGGTGCGCCGATTGTGCCACCTACGTACCCCGATGTGGTCAGCCAAAGCGTGGGGCGCGTGTGGGCGACCATGCGCGGCGAGGTCTATGAGGCCAAACCATTGCGTGATTTGTACGCCAACTCGATGGCGAACCTCATCCGCGTCGGCTGGTATATCTCGCCGCTCGGCGTCATCTTGTCGTTTGCCGGCATCGCCCTCTGGCTATGGCGCGGCGTCGGCCGGCATGATTGGTTGTTTGTGGTGGTAACGCTGGCCACAGCCGTGATTTTTATTGAGTTGAGTTACGGCACGAGTAGTCAGACCTACATCTATATCATGCGTCGCTACTTGCCCAACATTTACCCCGGGTTTGCGATTTTTGCGGCGTTTGCCGTACAACAACTGTGGGGAGAGGCGAGGTGGCGCAAAGTTGCAAGTGGGCTGGCGATAAGTGGTGCATTACTCTTTTTGCTGGCCACTATTCGACCAGTCATCAATACGCCCGAGCTCCGCGGGTCATTTGATGCTGTCGAGGCGATTGCGCAGGCGCAACAACCGCAAGACATCACGATTATTCGTGGGGGATCGCCGAATTACATTCAGGCTCGCGATGCAGCAGACGTATTGGCACTGCCGTTGATTGCCATCCACGACCGGGCGGCGTTCGGCTTGCGCAGTGAGTATCCTGAGCGGTATGGGCGTGATTTGAGCGTGTTGTTCAAGCGCTGGATTGACGAAGGGCGGTCAGTGCATTTCCTGTTGGGGGCCAATGGTGCGTTGTGGTTCCCCGATATGCACTTCGTCAAGCGCGGCGATGTGAGTAGCAAATTGCCCGAGTTCACCCAATTGCGCAACCAGAAGCCGGCGTTGGTTGATACCCTGAACATCTCGTACCAACAGTATGAGTTAGTGCCCGGTCATGCGCCGTTGCCGGCGCAGATTGACTCACGCGATACGGCCGCCCAAGTGCGTGGGTTCTATCCACATGAGTTGGTCAAAGGACGATTGTTCGCCTGGACGACCGGCGAGGCCGTCATCCGCTTACCACTCCCGACAACTACCCAAACGCTGGCGCTGACGCTGGCATCGGGCACGCGACCTGACCAAGTTGCGCCCGAGGTATGTGTCAGCTGGGCTGGTCAGCTCCTGCCGTGGAACAAAGGCGAGCCTCGCTGGAGTACACCGCAATGTGTGACGGTGGATGATAGCATGCAGAACTATTCTTTTGTGATTAATCGCGCACCCCAAAGCGAAACCGATACGTTGCTCGTACGCATCAAAACGCCTGCGTGGGTAGCAGCCGAGCTCGATCCGGCCATCAACGATTGGCGCTCATTGGGTGTGCAGTTTATTCGTGCCGAGATACGCCCATGACACGCATTCGCATTATCCCCGCCAGCATGACTATCGGCGTCATTGTGCTGTATTGGTTGACGCGCACCGATGTCCACACGTTTGATGCACTGTCGTATATTCTCGATGTGATGCGCAAGCCGTGGAACGAGCTGTTCCACCCACATCACCTGGCCTACGGGCCATTTGGATCGCTGATGGTTACCCTCCTCGGCGGCACTGCCGAACATGCACTCCAACACGCCAACGCCATCGCCGGCGGACTAGGAGCGGGGGTACTGACTGCCATCGTACTCCGGCGCTATCAGCGCAATGATTTGGCCATCCTCGCGGGACTGGCGCTGAGTGGCTCGTACGCCTACTGGTATTATGCGATTGAGGTCGAGGTATACACCGTCGCAGCGCTCTTTTTGTTGTGCGTGATATGGTTCATCGATCGGCCACAGCCGACCAAATGGCAATGGATTTTTGGCCTTGGTGTCTCGATTGCGGGCGCCGTCTTGTTCCATCAAACCAATGCGCTGTTGGCCTTGCCATTAATTGTCGCCATGGTGAGCGATGCCCGCACAAATCAGGCACACTGGCGTGGCTGGATATTGGCTGGTGTCATCGCAGTGGGTATTGTTGCTGGTGCATATAGTTATGTCATGTTTGTGGTCAGCGGCTTTGCCGATTGGCCAACTGCGCAACAATGGCTCTTCCAATATGCCACGACCGGCTGGTGGGGTGGCAAAGCCACTTTCGGCGATATCTATGATGGTATCAGTCAGACAATCGCCTGGTCGTATGGCGCAATCATTGGTGTAAGCACAGTGGGTATTAGTATCTGGCACGCACGACAACAGTCGTTTGTACGTGAATCATGGCATCTCTGGAGTTGGAGCTGGCTTATCCTGTACGCCGGCTTTTTCACGTGGTGGGAGCCAGATAATATTGAGTTTTGGATTGCCGTAACACCGCTGATCATCCTGCTCGTGCTGGCGCCGGTGCGCCACACGTCGGGATGGAGTTGGCCCGTACGGGGATTATTGGGCTTGGCAGCTGTCACGTTTGGAATCAACTACAGTGCCATCGAGCAGCGTGGCGATGCCACACAAGACCTGCAACGCAATATTGCGCAGGCCGTGGCGGAACGCAGTAACACTGGCGATTTGTTACTGATTCCTGATGGGTTACAAGAGCTCTACTTGCCGTTTTATCATGGTCGTGAGCACTTCATGTCGGTGAACGCAACAATCGCCCAAACCGGTGATTGGCTACGCGCCTGTCAAGAGTTGCGCCAGCGCATCGATCTCAGTCAACGGGCGGGAGCGCAAATCATCATCGCCAGTGACTTTTTGGTGCCAACACAAACGATGCAACAGCGCTTTGGGCTCAGTCAAACAAGTGTCACCGAATGCCTAGGCGACCTCTTGCCGCTGATGCAATCATTGGATATGCCAATTAATGTACCGGCGCATACGGTCATCCCGACACCTGCCCAACAGCTTATTGCAGGAGATTGGCAACGGGCAAGCATGCCGTTACTCGGTTGGGAGTTGGCCAATATGCAACATGAGCAACACCAGTTGCCCTGGCGTTTTCGCGCACAACGTGACCCGAATCTGATATCGCCGATTTTGGATATGCCGTTACCCAAACGCATCACGTTTGATATAGAAGTATCGGGAACTGTGGATCAGACGGCACAGTTGTTTGTCAGTGATATAATGAAAATATTTAATGAATCGCAATCGTTGCGGTGGCAACTACAGCCGGGTCGTCAGACGTACACTATTGAATTTGTGGCATTGGCAAACACGCCTGCACGCCTCGTGCAATTCAGGTTTGATCCCGTCGCAGATGGCGCAAATGGCACCATCACAATATATGGTATTTCGATCGCACCATAAGCATTTCCATGAAGGTATGACATGCGTCGTCAACGAGTCATTGGACGGATACGCTATCTACGTAATCTTGAAATCTGGAATGTGATCTCAATTCCAGCAATTCTTGCCATTGTCATGACGCAGCTCAATATCGTCACATGGCGCATGATGGTTTATGCCATTTTGGTCATGGTATTCATGTTTTTGCAAGGCGCTATCTACTGGGATAGCAAATACAACAGTCTTATTCAACGGCAACTACAACTTCCTGAATCGTTTCGCACCAATTTTGTCACGCTCCGCTGGTTTAACATCTTTTTTCTGGCATTGTATCCTATTGCAATCGTCTATGGCAGCATGTCAGGTCAGGCTTTTTTTGCGACCGATTGGTGGTCACACAGCGTCTACAGCGCCGCTGTGCTTGTCTACATCAACTATTATCATTGGCAACTTAGCCACGATAATCCAACTGATCTCAATTATTTAGTTACGCATCAGACACTGCGACGTTCACCGCTCAACACTGACTTATACCCACATGCGGTGACGGTTACCAAACCAATTCTCGTTCAACGTCAGTCCGTCGTCTTTCGCGGCGACAATCAACCTGCAGCACAACGCAGTGGCACACCAGTGCAATCGAACACACCGAGCGCATCACACGTGAATTCCACTGCCAAATCGCAACCCTTGCCCACCTACCAATCACAACCTATCCCGACCGTATCGTCACAGTCGCAACCCTTGCCCACCTATCAATCACAACCCATCCCGACC
>JBKCLM010000124.1:0-7338 GCA_046300655.1 Chloroflexota bacterium
GTTACTACCATCGTGGCATGCCGGGTATGCCCACGGCCGATGCGGCCGCGCACTTGATTGTGGGGGCGACCATGTTGACATGGCACGGGGTACCGTGTGCTGGCGAGGGTGATCTCAAGACGGCTGTGGCGATGTTTATTATGGATCGGCTCGGGGCTGGTGGTTCGTTTACCGAGTTTTATGCGATGGACGTCCCTGAGCAGTTTGTCTTGATGGGGCATGACGGGCCGGCACACCCGCATATCAGCGACGAGCAACCGTTGATGCGTGCGTTAAGTTTGTACCACGGGAAAGCGGGCGAGGGCATCTCGATTGAGCTCAAGGTCAAGCACGGCCCGATTACGATTTTGGGTGTGACTCAAGACGGAAACGGCAAGTTGCGCATGCTTGTAGCCGAAGGTGAGTCGATCCCTGGGCCGGTACTGCAAATCGGCAATACCAACAGTCGACTCAAGTTTGCCAGCGACCCGGCCACATTCATGGATACCTGGTGTCAAGAGGCGCCAACCCATCACGTGGCGTTGGGGATTGGTCATCAGGCGACGGTGATTCAGCATGTGGCACGCCTACTGGGTATTGAATGTGTGGTGGTGCGATGAGCGATTACACACGGGCCCAACAGCGCTGGCAGACGCCCGATCCGACCTTTTCGCCGGCACCGATTTGGTGGTGGAGTGGTGACCGACTAGAGCCGGCGCGGTTACGCTGGCAGCTCGAGCGCTTCGCCGAGGGAGGCGTGTATAACCTGGTCATCCTTAATTTGGCGCCGACGGGGCCGTTGCATGGATCGCGCGCTGATGATCCGGCGTTTTTGACGCGTGAGTGGTGGGCGATTTTTCGCGGGGTGTGTCAAGATGCGTTGGAGTTGGGCATCAAGTTGTGGTTTTATGACCAAATCGGCTTCTCAGGGGCGAATCTGCAGGGGCAGATTGTACGGGCTGAGCCGGCGTTTGTGGGGCAGCAGATTCAGAGTAGGGTACAAACGTTTACACAACCGTCGCTGTATGCATTTCCCGAGGGGGCAATTCCGCTTGGTGCCTGGCAGAGTGATGATGCGGGTCACCAGACATCACTTGTGGTGCAGGATGGCGTGGTGCATTCGACTGGGGTTACCACACATCGGGTGCGCCTTGTGTATGCGGTGAACAAGGGGTTTGATTACATGAGTGTGGCCGCATGTGCGGCGTTGCGCGCCACAGTGCACGAGGCGTTCGAACGCGAGGTCGGCGACTACTTCGGTTCGGTGATTGTTGGGTCGTTTCAGGATGAATTGCCCTCGATGCCGACCTGGAGTGCTGATTTTGCGGATAGCTTTGCTGGACAGTACGGCTATGACCTACGCGCGCATCTCTATGCGTTGTTTGAAGGTGACGATGCCCACAGTCAACAGGTGCGGATAGATTATCAACGCTGGCGGGCCAAACGGAGTGAGGAGTCGTTCTTCAAGCCGTTTTATGCGTGGCATGAGCAACACGGCTTGATTTGTGGATTTGATCAACAAAGCCCGGCGCGCATGGCCTTGCCGATAGGTGCGGTCGATGAATATGCCGATTATATGCAGACACATCGCTGGTATGGGGCACCGGGGAGCGATCATCACGGCAACGGCAAGATTCACTCGTCGATGGCGCATGTGTATCAGCGGCCACGGTCGTGGATCGAGGCGTTCCATAGTAGTGGTTGGGGTGGCACACTCGAGGAGACGTTTGATTGGTTGGTGCCGTGGTTGCGGGCTGGCCTGACGTTGTATGACCCGCATGCGGTCTACTACTCGACCCGCGGTGGTTGGTGGGAGTGGGCGCCACCCTCGACCTGTTGGCGCCAGCCGTATTGGCGCCATTACCGGCATTTTGCTGAGGCAGTGATGCGCCTGACGGGCGTGATGGCGCTGGGACGGCACAAGTGTGATATTGCAGTGCTGTTCCCGACGACGACGGTGCAGGCGCATCTGACAATGCACGGGCCCAATGCGATTGCAACCCGGGCGGAACAGGTGTTTGTCGAGATAACTGGGTCGATGTTTTGGAACAATCCGCAGCCCGGAGTGCTTGAGCGCGCCCGCCGCGATTTTGACATGCTCGACGATGATTCACTTGAGCGCGCGCAGGTGGATGCGGGGGTATTAGAGATTGCCGATGAGCGCTATCGTTACCTGATTTTGCCGGCGCTGACGCATTTGACGCCCAAAGGTGTGGCGCAGGTGAATGCGTTTGTGCAGGCTGGTGGGGTGGTGTTGGCGGTTGGGTCACTCCCCAGCGGCATTCATCCGCATGCCCAGGTGATTGAGGTTGATACGGCGGCCGAGCTTGAGCCGCACCTGCATCGCATGCCGCGGCGGATCGATGGCGATGTGCAAGTGCTTGAGCGGGTGGTCGATGAGACGCCACTCTGGTTGGTGACTCCGACGGTGAATGGCTCGCAGTTTGCTTGGAATGGCCATTGGAATAGCACGCCGTATGACTTTGATGCAGACCGTTTACCCCGTCATGTAGACATAAAAATTCACGTGCCTGGACTCCCACGGCAGTGGCGGATTACCGACGGCACGATGGTGGCTATCCCGCAAAATCCTGATGGCACCTGGCGCGTTGATTTGGCCGATGCGCCGATTGCGTTGGTGGTGCTTGATGGCGCCGAGTCGACGGTAGTGTCGCAACCGACAAGTCCCCGCGAGCGCATTGATTTGGCTGGGGAGTGGCAAGTGGAGGTCGTGCCCACGCTCGATAATCGCTGGGGAGACATGGATTTGCCGGCGAGTGATGACGTGCTGGTGCCGCACACGATGCGCTTCAAAACTCCCACTGGTGCGCCGTATGTCCAAGGATTTGAGACGTATGGATGGTTCATGGGACCGTGTGCGGTGAGTGAGTTGCCAGCGCCGTTGTCGTCGCTCAGCGAGCACGGACTTGATGTGACCAACTGGTCACCGCTTGTCTACTCGTTGACACGTGGCATCTACAAAGATACGTTGCATTGGGGCATGTTAGGGCCAAAGGGCTACGTGCCCGAAGAATTCATGCATTTTGGTACGGTTGCTCGTGGCGATGCTGTGCGTGTGCGTACAACCGTCGTGCTCGAGGATGCGTTTGCGGGTGCGTTTGTGCTGGCAGCCGCAGCTTCCAAACGAGTCTGGCTGGATGGGGTGCGATACGACAATGCCCCGCTCGGCTATCAGTGGTTTATTGATGTACAGCTGGCTGCTGGTCGGCATGTGATTGAGTTTGAACTTGCCCCCGAGCAGACCTTGAACCTGCGCGGCTCCTGGGCGCTGGTGACAAAACCGGAACGATTTGCCCGACCAAACTGGATTATGCAGGCGGATGCCCCCCAATCTGCGACGTATGTCTCATTTGCGCATACGTTTAATCTTGCAGAGCGAAGTAGTCATGCCGATGTGATGGTGGTGGCCGATGTGCCGATTCGCGTGATGCTTGATGGTGTCGAGATCGGCCGTCAAGGTGGGTTTGATCCCTATGGGAGTACGGTGCGTGTGCAGCCGTATCATCTGAAAGGCGTTGCGGCCGGCACACATCAGCTGACCATCGAGGCCCTTGATGCCGGCCGCGGTGTGTCGATGATGGTCGATGGTGTCTGGTACGATGACAATCGCATCGTGGGTACGGTCATGACTGGCCAAGGCTGGCAGGTGACGCGACATGGTGAGGTAACAGTTGATGCTATTGTACGTCGGCGACAGTGGGTTGACCTGACATTTGATACCGACCATGCGCTGTATGTCGATATGGATCCGGGCTGGCCGTTGATGTGGCGGCGCCAGCATCCGTTGCCAGGTGCGCACTGGCTCGAGGATGTGCCAGCCGATGGCAGTGTGTTGGCTGTGGTGCCCGATGCTTACCCGAATACAGCACATGTGCTCGACGTGACTTGGCGCACCCCTGCGACGGCGACGTGTATGTACCTCCCCGGGCATCAGGTTGGAACGGTAATCGTTGAAGGTGCCGTCGCTGATGTGCATGATGGCGTGGTGCAGTTACCTGCACGGAGCGTGATGGTACAGTGGCAGGTAGCAGTGCCAAGTGGCCAGGTTGGGATGAACGTGCCTGTTCGGTACGACCACGGGGTTGGTACCACGACGCTGCCTACTGATGCGTCAGATATCGGCTACGCAGATTTCTCCGGTGCGTTACGCTTTCGTAAAACAGTCACCATTGCAGACAAACATGGTACGTGGATACTCGATTTGGGGCGTGTACGTGGCACGGTGGCCATCTTTGTAAACGATGTACAAGTGGGAGTGCGCATTTGGGCGCCGTATGTTGTCGATGTATCGTCGTTTTTGCAGATTGGTGTCAATCAAATTGAGATTGAGTTGACCAATACGATGGCGTCGTATTTGGCGGCGCATAGCCCATCGCATTACACTCCTGCGTATCAACAGGTGAGTGGGATTTATGGGCCGGTGATGTTGCGACAGACATTTTAGTTGTGTGATTGACATATTGCGTTCGTCAAAAAGATGGTATACACTGACGCTATTGGTTAATTGTTTGCCAAATGAAAGGTCGAACTATGCGTGTGCTCATGATGCTGGCGATTATGGTGTCATTGCTGGTCGCGTGTGGTAGTACCGATTCGACTGGGACGAATCAAGATTCAACTGGCGAAGCCCCAGTTGAGAATGTAGCTGAGAACACCACAGGCGATGAAGTTGCAGGCGAACCTACGAGCGAAGCGTCGTCAGGTGATGAGACGACAACGACTGAAGATTCGTTGTGGCAGGCCGATGTCAATCGGAACCTTGATGCAGTCAAGAGCTACGTCTCCACGTTCAGCTACAAATCAACCCCTGAGGGTGGCGAAGCGCAAGAGTGGTCGTGGCGTCAGGTGGTGAATCGCGATCCATTTGCCTCGGATACCACTACGTCGAATGTGGTTGGCGAGGGCATGGGCGAGTTTCGTATGGTGGTCATCGGCGATCAGAGCTATCTGATTACCGAGGAATCGCAGTGTATGGCGATTACTGACCAGAATAACCAGAACGAGATGATGGACCCACAGAGTTTTATGTCGGCATCGACATATGATATGCGCAAAGAAGGCAGTGGCCCGACCATTAGTGGCCGTGCAACTGATAAGTATGTGGGTGTCTACAACGACGGTACCAACGAAGTGACCAGCACGGCGTTTGTTGATCCGCGCACCGAGATTACCATGCGCTGGGAGGTCAGCGGCACTAGCAACGACAACGGCACCAAAGAGACATTCACGTGGGTGTATGAGTTAAGCGATATTGATGCGGCGCCAACGGTTGAGATGCCGGCCGAGTGTAAGGCGATGACTGAGGCAAGTACCTACCCAATGCCTGATGATGCGCAAGTAAGCATGCAGAGCGCTGAGATGTTTGCCTATACGACGAGTCAAGCCGTGGCGGATGTTGTGGAACTCTACACGAACGAAATGCCGGCTGCGGGCTACACTGAGGCCGAGGGGAGCATGACGACGCCTGATATGAGCATGCTGAGCTACACCAAAGACGGAAAGACAATTGCTGTGATGATTACGGTCCAAGACGGTAAGACGAACGTGATTATTACGGCGCAGTAAATTTAGGTTGGCTGCAGATAACCCCTAGGGAGCAAGCGCTCCCTAGGGGTTTTGTGTGCATTAGGCAGGGATATTGAGGTGAGTGCGTACAATCGTGGCAAGCTCAGCGCTGAATGTGGGTGCGTTGGGGGTGAGCGTCATGCGGGTTTTGGTCATGGAAAAGGCCAACTCATGCACTGGATCTGCAAAGCCAATCGCTCCGCCGAACCCATCATGGCCGAACGTGGTGTCGCGGGTGCCCATGGCTGGTAGACTACTCCCTAAAAAGTAGCCGAGCCCAAATCCGCGCTCTGTATCGAGAGTATGGTCATGAGCCCAGCGTTGCACTTTGGTGGCAATCTCGACGCGGCGGGTTGTCAATAAACGAACGCCATCAACACCTTCGCCGACGAGCGCCGCATAGACGCGCGCTATGGCATGGGCGCTGGCCATCATGTTGGCGGCCGGCATGCAGGTGGCTTGGATGCCCGGGTGGTTGGCCATGGCGGTTGGATCGCCGAATGCCGAGTCAGCCGTGATTTGGGCACCAAGATCGTGTGAGAGCCGGGCAGCGCTTGCAACTCGATCGGCGGGCAAACCAATGAACAAATCGCGGATGTCAAGCGGCCAACAAATCTCTTCTTGGACGAATTGACCGAATGGGCGGTTATCGACAGCCTCAAGTACCTTGGCGAGTGGCCAGCCGTAGGTTAGACCATGGTATGCGGGAATTTGTCCGGCGCGGCTGACCGGTGTCATGTCGGCGACGATTTCGCACATGCGGGCATAATTGGCGTAGTCATCGAATGATACCCAGTCGGGCAAGTGTGGAATGCCGGCGGTGTGACTCATGAGGTGCCGAATTGAGATGGCCGATTTGCCGTGTTTGGCGAACTCAGGCCAGTAGCGTGCCACACTGTCGTCGTAGTTGATGAGTCCACGCTCGGCCAGGATATGCATACAGGTTGCCGTGATGCCCTTGCTGGTCGACCAGACGAGGACGGGGTCAACGGGCGTGAGCGGTGTGCCGGCATCGTCACGTACGCCGCGAGTGATGTCGACGATACAGTGGCCGCGGTGGTAGACACAGAGTTGAATCCCCTCTTCGCGGCCAGTACCGATAGCAAACTCAATATGATTGGTAAGTTCCTGAACAAGTGACATGTGAGTTACTCCATTGGGCAAAGGTGAGAGCGAACGATTGTTGCGAGATCATGTTTGATTGACGGCCGGTCAGGTGCCAGCGTCATGCGCGTTTTGGCGAGTGAAAATGCGAGGTGATTGGCGGGATCTGCAAATCCTGTTGCGCCACCATAGCCACAGTGTCCAAAGGCGGTGTGATGACTGTCGTAGAGTGGATTGGCACGCCCGAGCGCATAGCCCAGACTATGACCGATTTCGCGTTGTTCTTCGACATTTTGCCCCCAAAACTGGATGCGCGTTGCATTGGCAGTCTGGCGGCGTGAGAGCAGGCGGATACCGCCGACACCGTTATCGAGCAATGAGGCATAGACTTTGGCGACAGCGCGCGCACTTGCGACCATATTGGCGGCAGGGATGCATGTCGCCAATATCGCCGGGTCATTGGCCATCACGGTTGGGTCGGGGAGTGGGTTGTCCGGATTGGCGAGTTGCTCGGGTGTGGCGTCGTGACTCAAGCGGGCGACGTCACCGAGGCGTGTCTGCGGCACGCCGATGAATAGGTCGCTGATACCGAGTGGTGCGCAAATCTCGCGTTGGATGAACTCGCCAAATCCAATACCTGTTACTGTCTCGGCTACTTTGGCGAGGGGC
>JBKCLM010000125.1:0-5521 GCA_046300655.1 Chloroflexota bacterium
GAATAAACTGTTTGAGTTTTCGATATTTCGCACGGAGGCGCCGAGACGCAGAGGTTATGCTTTGAGTCTCGGCGCCTTGGTGTAACGAATAATCCTCCCCCGTTCGTCACTGCATGCCGGCCAGTGGACCTCGATATCACAACGCGCTCTTCCGGCGTGCAGTCTGCTTTTCCGGTGTGCATGCTAATCGAGGGAGAAGATTGCACGGCCAGCGAGATATCAACGAGGTCAACGATGGCAAGCATGAGCTGGCCATCGTTGACGGGGGAATCGGGGACTTCATCCTCCGTGTCTCAGCGACTCGGCGAGCGATGTGCGTGAACACCTGAGTTACATGTCTTCGTAGTCGTTGTGCGGTTCAGACATCAGGTCATCGATGATGGCGCGATCCCAGACCAGGCCGCGTTGTTCGCGCCAGCGGCGGAACCAGCGCATGTTATTGCGGAAGGCGATTTCGACCTCTTGTTCACTCAGGTCGGGGATTTTCTGGCGGAGTAGGGCGCCAATCGTAATCCGCTCTTGGGGATCGATACTGCCGAGCCCGGCTAAGATGCGTTCGGCCCGGATGAAAAAAATCTCGCGCTCGAGGGCTGTGAATTCGCCATCAATCTGGCGAATATTGCCGAGGTAGCAAATTGTGCGCTGACGGGGTTGCCCACTGTCGTCACGAAAGCTTTCGACCAAATAGGCATCGTGGAACGAGACGTTGGCCGTCTCAGCGTTTTTGTGATGGCGAGCAATCCAACGGATATACATAATGAGTCCCTCCTCACCGAGGTTTTCAGCGCTGCCGAGTAACTCCACGGCGCGCACACACATCTGCAACAGGGCATTGTGAACAGCGGGGTGAGACGGGGTGACAAATTTGCTGTCCGAGCGTCACGAGCAGGCCATTGATTTCGATCCAGGCAGATTCGGGGAGGTCGCGACGCAACGCCATCTCCGTCTCTTCGGGTGTTTTGGTATCGAGATACCCCCAGCGATTACAAATGCGATGCACATGAATGTCCACACAAATCGCCGGAATATTGTGTCCAATCGCCAAGACGAGGTTTGCTGTTTTGCGCCCGACACCGGGCAGCGCGAGCAACTCCTCCATGGTGGTCGGTACATCACCATTGTACTTGGTAATCAGGATCGTACAAATTGCGCGAATATCGCGCGCTTTGTTGCGATAAAACCCAACCGGATAGATGAGCTCAGCGATTTGGCTCTCGTCAAGGGCCGCCATCTGCGCCGGCGTATCGGCCACTGCGAACAGGCGAGGCGCAACGATTGCGGTGGTTTCGTCACGCGTGCGTAGACTCAACACCGTGGCAATCAGTACCTTGAAGGGTCCTGCAGCATGCATCTGGTCGATTAACGGTTGCGGTAAGTGTACCACGCTCTGGCCCACGCGCCGCAACACGGTGAGGATCGGAAAGTCGCTCATTGCTGGATTTCGTTCAGCGTAAAGTTGTCGAACTGCACCTCAGATAGCTGGTTGCCGCTGACAATCACCATGCCCACGCTACCGCGTATCGCTTGTGGGAGCGTGACTGAGCCTAATGCGCGGCCGTTGGCACCAATACTCAAGGTGTTGCCAATCACCTCAATGGCCAACGTGTTGCTGACGTTAGCCCCCGGATTGATGACTTCGAGTTGGACTGGCTCGATGATGACATCGGCACCACCTGCGTTGCTCGTCTGGACGACCTGGAGCACGCCATTGCCACTAATCAGCACCATCGTGTAGTCGAAATTGCCGTTGTCGCCGAACAGCAAGCCGTAAGCCATTTGCTCGGGATTACCTTGAGTGATGACAGCGTCGACACTCATCTGAAAGTCGCTGACCTCGGTTTGCGCCCGTGGTAAGGGGTTTTGCCACATGCTAATGCCGGGCGAGGCCAGCATGTGATAGACGCTATTGCGACTGTATGAGCCGCCCTGACTAAAACTCACCTGCTCGGCGTTGGCAAATGTCTCGTTGATGGCATAGCCACTGGCCTGGCCCACTACGTCATCAAAGGTGATTTGGACATCGCCTTGAGATGCGGTATTGACGCCGAGCGTCAGCTGACCTGCGACTGGCGCAAAATCAACTACTTGACCGACTGCGATGCCGTTGATCCAAACTTGGATGTCGGAGCCTTGGGCGCGTACGCGCAGTTCGTTGCCGACATCAATGCCTTGGTTGATATTCCGCGAAAACTGCCAGGCGCTGAGGTCATTGAATTGACCGTCAAGCGCACGTACTACGCGCCAATAGCCACGACTATTGAGCATGACCATGATGTAGCTGTCGGTGGTATCTTGGCGAAAGCGCCAGCCATAACTAGCCTCATCACTGCCACGGGTTTGCGTAGCGGTGACGCGCAAATCAAAGTCCTGCACCTGACTGCTGACTTGGGCTTCGTCGTTTGATCCGGCCCACAAGGCATACACATCGGAGTTGGGCAAGAGCACATCGATGGCGAGTTGCTCCTTCTCGACGATGGTGACGGATTGATCCCAGAGTGGCGACACGCTGGTGAAGTCCTCTTCGATGAAGAGTGGACGTGTATACGTGACTGCTGGATCGACTTTGTCGGCCGGCGGGGCGGCTTTGGCCGCCTCATTGGTGAGCCGCATGAGTCGTGCGCCGATATCGGGGACCACGAACGGCACGCTGACAATCATAATGCTTTCAATGGCAAAAATAACACCTAACAAAAGGATAAATCGTCGGAGAAATAATCGACTAAGCGACATAATACTTTACCTCGAATCGAGTTTCTGTTCGAGCCATAACAAGCCCAGAATGGCCAGTTCGACAATTTTGTCGAGATAGGCGATGAGCGTGCGCTCGCCAATCACCAACCAAAAAAGAATGGTCGCGCTGGTCCATACGGTAATCAGCTGAATGATTCGTGTGCGTGGGATGGCCGCTATCGGATAAAGATAGAGAAACGCCAGCACGGCAAACCCTGCACCATTGACATAAAACATGAGTAAATTTGTTGGGAGCGCCAGCCACACGTGAATAAACGCGGTTGTCAGAAGAGCAAATGCGACCGCACCACGAATCCATTTTTGCATCAGTCCCTCACTTTGGCGCATGGGGGCGGATGCATCCATCCACCCCCATGGATTCGCACGTTATTCTGCTGCTTTGAATCCCATCACCTGCGCACAGGCGCGCATGTCAGCTTGGGCCGTGCGGATATCGTGCGTGCCGGCGCCAGCCAACACGGCGTCAATCATCTTTTTGAGATGCACAAGCGCTACGTGCATCTGCAAGTCGTCGTCGAGGGCCGCAAAGAATGCGGCTTTGTCGGCGCTAACATCAACGGCACTGCCGCTCCCTGATTTGGCCGTGAGTGCGGCTTTGAGGCGCTCAATCTCGCCCTCGGCTGCGGCTGCATCGGCACGGATGTAGTTGAAGTCCTCGCGATACGGGAACGAGGCCAAGTACCAGCGAATTGAGTCTGGGCTCTGCTGGAGCACCGCATCGCGCACAAACACCAAATTGCCCAATGATTTACTCATCTTGGCACCATCAAGCCACGTCAAACCACCATGCACCCAGAACTTCGAGAAAGGACGCTTGTTGGTGTAGCCCTCGGTCTGGACAATCTCGGATGGGTGGTGTGGGAACACTAGGTCACGACCGCCGCCATGAATGTCAATTTGGTCGCCCAAGTAGCGGGTTGACATGGTAGTGCACTCGATGTGCCAGCCGGGCCGACCTGGACCCCATGGACTGGGCCACTCGGGCTCACCCGGGCGTGAGGTTTGCCACAAGACGAAGTCCAGTGGATCGCGCTTGTTGGGATCGTTCGGGTTGTTGCCACGCTCGTTAGCGGTGGCTAACAACTCGGCGTAGCCACCCAAACGAGCCATCTCGCCGTAGGTTGGCTCTGAGCTGACATCAAAAAAGACGTTGCCGTTGCTCACGTATGCCTTGCCGTTCTTGATGAGCCCCTCGATGATGGGAATCATGCCCAGAATCTCTTCGGAGACCTTGGGGAAGAAGTCGGGGGCGATGAAGTTCATCGCCCGACAGTCCTTGATGAACTGATCAACCTCGCGTTTGGCCAAGGCATCCCAGGCGATGTTGTCGCGGTTAGCGCGCTCGAACAATGGATCGTCGACATCGGTCACGTTTTGACAGTAGCTGATGCTCCCGCCTTGTGACCGTACATAACGAATCAAAATGTCAAAAATTAAGAACGTGTGGGCGTGGCCGATATGCGTTGTGTCATATGGGGTGACGCCACAAACGTAGAGAGTGAGCGGGCGGTCTTTGGGGATGTCGAGTGTGGCCTTATGGCCACGCAATGTGTCGAACAACTGCATGTCGGCTGTCCTTACCTGATGTGTATGTGGGTAACTTCCACCATTATATACTTATTTACCGAATATTGACATGGTTTGGATGTGTCGGGTTGAGGTTGGGTGAGGCGAGTTACTCGCCGAGGTACGGACGGTTGGTGGCTATAGAGATGGGGGCACTGCTGGGCCCCCATCTCTATAGCCCCTGGTTTGTGGTACATGCCGAGCTGCGTAGACACAGAGGATGAATTCCCTGCTTCGCCCGTCATTGCATGGCCAGATCATGCATGCTGTTGTTGCTCTCGTTCATATCTCGCTGGCCGTGCAATCTTCTCCCTCGATTAGCATGCACACCGTAAAAGCAGACTGCACGCCGGAAGAGCGCGTTGTGGTACCGAGTCCACTGGCCGGCATGCAGTGACGAAAGGGGAGATTCGTTATACCGTGATGCGCAGAGGCAAAGAGATAACAACTCTGCGTGCTCTGCGCCTCGGCGCGAAAAGAAGAACCGTATCCTCCACATGCTACAATGACCCGAAAGGAGCAGACCGTGAATATTGGCATTGATATCAGCCGTCTGGCGACGGCTCACAAAACCGGCACTGAGCGTTATACGTGGGAGTTGCTGGCCGGCATGGCCCAGCATCCAGGTGATAACACGTATCAACTCTATTGTCGCGATATTCCCGCTCATTTGCCGACATTATCATCACGTATGCACATTCGGCACCTACCGATGCGCCGCCTCTGGACGCATGTGCGCCTTGCAGCTGAGCTATTTGGCCATGCGCCGGACACGCTGTTTGTGCCGTCGCATGTGGTGCCATGGAACGCTCCGCTCTTGCGCCGTACGCGGATTGTCACCACAATTCATGACCTCGGATTCTTGGCCTTCCCTGAGGCGCATACCCGCTTTCAGAACGTCTATTTGCGGCTGACGACACGCTGGGCGGCGCTGGTTGCACATCGCATCATTGCCATCTCACAGGCCACAGCTGATGATTTTGTGCGTTATACCGGGGTCGACCCACAGCGCGTGGTGGTGGTTCACCATGGGGTGGCGCCCGAGTTCCACCCCAATCATGCATCGCCGAGCCCATATGTGCGCTATATGCTGTATGTGGGTACATTGCAGCCGCGCAAAAACATCATGCGCATGATTGAGGCCTTTGCCCAGGCAAATCTCCATCCCGACACGCATCTGCTGATTGGTGGCCGCACCGGCTGG
>JBKCLM010000126.1:0-12073 GCA_046300655.1 Chloroflexota bacterium
CCCAAACGGGCTGCTGCCACTGCCTGATTGGCGCCTTTGCCGCCGGGTACCATCACAAAATCGCTGCCAAGAATTGTTTCGCCGGGGATTGGAATATGTGGTGCCCGCACCACGAGATCCATGTTTATGCTACCAAATACCACGATGTGCATTTGTTGGCCTTTCTGACGTGTTGCTCGTCTACGAATGCATGTATCCTACCATATCCGTTCCATGGGGTAAATACCGCATCCCAATCACATATTTTTTGACTGAAACACACACACAAAATTCGTCCGCAAAATCACTTGACATTTGGCAAAAAACCGCTACTATTATGTATCGGTAGCACTGTCTACCACATTCGCGCCTCCGGCGGACTTGCCTATCTTGTGGGCGAGTACTGATACTCTTGTTGGGCACATCGCAGTGCCGTGTGAGATGTCCGGTCAGGCTTGTGTGAGGGTATATGGACGCAAACGCAAACAAACTATTGGGTGGCTATGTCACACGACCCAATCGAAATGTATTGCGGGTGTCTGTATCCAAATGCCTGCTCTTCCCCGATTGCTAGTGCTTGACAATTTCATCACGACCTCGTTGTGACCTAGACACCCGTACTTGCCTATGAGGGTGTTTTTTGTTGTCACAGGAGGATTGCCATGCTTGTACGATGGTTCCGTCGACTTGTGCATCCCACCCCAGTTACCACTCATTGTGAGTGGCTAACCAGCCGGCGTGCAAGTCTCGTGATTGTCCGTCTCCGCCAAAAAGGCTAGACGTAGCTGCGATACGTGAACGATATTATTGTCAAGGAGCACACACTACATTGAACGGTCAAACCTTTCTTGATCACCTCAATCAGCGATATGATGTCCCCGCCGAAGGGCCAATTAACAGTTTTATCAGCCGTCGCGACGGCCACCTGATGCTCGATGAGCGCATCAATCTGAATGATTTGATGTCGCGGTATGGTGCTCCACTCGAGATCGCCTATTTGCCATTGATTACCCGCCAGGTACAACAAATGGTCAGTTGGGCTGAGCAGGCACGTGCAGTCACTGACTATACTGGTGATTTCTACTATGCCTACGCTACCAAAGCGAATTTCGCTGAAGAGGTTGTGCGGGTGGCGTTGCAAGCTGGTGCGCATTATGAGACGTCAGCCTCGGCTGATATCATCATCGCGCATCAATTGTGGCGTCAAGGGGTGTTGGCGGCTGATCGTTACATGTTCTGTAATGGCTCAAAGGATGCCACCTACCGCAAGGCCATGGTGTCACTGCGCGAGGCCGGGTACGAGCGTATGATTCCTATTGTTGATGATCTCGATGAGCTTGACTATTTGATTCGTCACTGCCATGCGCCACTTCAAATCGGCGTACGTGTGCGCTTTGATATCGGTGATGTTGATCCCGATCACCCAGGCGGTGAGCGCTTTGGTTTGACCCACGCCGAGATCGACACTGCGGTGCAGATGGTCGCAGGCACACCGCATGCAATCGTGCTCTACCACGTCATGGTCGGCAGTCAAATGGAGGATGCCAATGTGTGGCGCATTCGTTTGAGCGCTGCCGTTGAGCGCTATGCTGAGTTGGCCTCACGTGTGCCAAGCTTGCGCTTCTTTAACTTTGGTGGTGGTATGCCGACTGACGCATATGATATCGGCTTCACGTTCGACTATGACGGCTTTTTGCGTGGCATCATGCAGGCCATGGCCAGCGAGTGCGCCTTGCGCGGCGTGCCAGCGCCTGACTTGGTCGGTGAGTTTGGGCGTTACACCGTGGCCGCCCACAGCTTGTACCTGATGGAGGTAGGATCAGTCAAGAGTGGACGTGGTGGTTCACCAGATTGGTTGCTCCTGAACGGCAGTTTGATGGTGTCACTCCCTGACACTTTGATCGTTGAAGGGCAGTCATTCATCGTGTTACCACTCGAGGATTGGCACCAGCCTGTGCGCCCAGTGCGTCTGGCCGGTCGCTACACCTGTGATACCGATGACTACTACCCACGCCCCGGTCAACCCCCGTTGATGCTGCCCAATGGTGGCGAGGGCATGGTGCTGGCGTTCTTCGGCATTGGTGCCTATCAGCAGATGTTGTCTGGTCGTGGTGGTGCCCACCACTGTTTGACGCCCGAGATGCGCCGTGTCGTGATTGAGGCAGATGGCGACGATTTGGTGGTGCGTGATGTACCCGCCCAACAACTCAACGACATCATGCAGTTGCTGGGCTACCAGCAGGCGACGCTTGATTTGCATCGTGCTGGTGATGCTGAGTCACGCGATCGGGTTACAGTGCGACCGTTGCGCATGCCTATCCGTCGACCAACGCGCACATGGCGGCGCCGGTTGGCATAACATGCCTCTGGGTTTACTCCCGTAATCCAACGCCCGCGGCTTATGCCGCGGGCGTTTTGTCTGGTTGTATTGGCCGGAACAGGCTAGCGTTGTGATGCATGTTGTCGCAACTGTGCGAGACGTAACTCCTCGGTGCGTGGGATTGGTGATGGCGTAAGGCTGGGTGCTGGTTGACGTGTTTTGCGCGCACTTGGGCGGAACACGCGTGCAATCATACGGCGCATTTTTGATTGCAAGGTCGTTTGGTGTGCTTGTTGTAACGCCACTATTTGTTGCTGTATCATCTGTTGCGCTTGCCATAAATGCGCAATTTGGGCACCGTGTTCGCCACGCAATTGTTGCATGTCTGTACGAATTGACTCTTGGCCGCTCGCTTGAGCTTGCACCATCTGGTCGATAATGCGCATGTTCTCAAACGTTAACCGCAATGCGTGCCGTTGGAGTTCGGCCTCTGAGAGTTGGCGGTAGTTCACCTTCGTTTTGGGCGGGAAGATGTCGTCGACGGTCACACCTGGATAGTAACGCTCTACGAGCTTACGGTTGGATTCGTAGTAGGTTTGGTGTATGCGCACATACCAGTCGGCAGGGAACAAGTCGATGACTTCATCGTGCTCATCAAAGGCGGATACCGGTTTGGTGTTCGTCAACATCTGCTTGTAATTGGGCACGATTTTGTTGAGACGCATGCGCAACTCGACGCCCTTGCTACTTGCACTGTCAAGGGGACGCGCCTCAGCAAATACGCGCTCGCGCTCGGCCGCAATCACGCTATCATCGCGCAAATATTCAAGCACACGGATCGTGCGATTTGACAACGATTTGTTGACATATACATCGCCACTTTCTTCATTGACGAGAAAGCTAATTTTGATTTGACGGGCAAAATCACTCGCCAAACTGCCTTGATGCATATAGCGCTTATCCAAAACCCGTACGGCGACATTCGCTTCACCAAAGGCCTGCTCCCAAACACTGAGGAGTGCTGACCAGTTGGCGATTTTGCCGAGACCTTCTTCGAACCAGGTTTGCATACTCGTGTTGTTGAGATATCCCCACTCTTTCCAACTGCTTTCAAGATAGTGTGGCTGATTACGCACGTAGGCGATAATCTTCCAGTTACATAGATGGTGTAATGGTAAAAACAGGTCGATGAAGTGCTCCCAGTTATTAATCAGATTTTCGGCACTGATTACGGCGGCTTTATAGCCGTTCGTCTGCATGTACTGTAGATTCTCATGAAATTGTCGAGCAAAGATCCCTACCCGATCTGGGTTATTAATGTTTAGCTTTTCGAAGTAACTCTGCTGGATGCTGAGCGCTTCGTGGCCAGTGTGGGGTTGGAAGTTGCTGTTAAAAATCAAATAACCAGCATGCTTCAGGTGCTCTTCATGCATCTTTAGGAAGCGCTGAATGGTTGAGCTGCCGGTCTTGCCTGCACCAATGTGCACATAAATTGTCGGCTTGTACACCATATACGCTTCCCCATGATTCGTAGTACGATTTAAAGTAGTTCTTACTACAGATTATAGTCGTACTACCCAAAAGTCAAGCAATTTTCCTATATTTTTGCCTAAGGTTAGTGTATTGTAATCTCAGTAAATCGTATAAATTGAATCGTAAAAATCTCTAGACAATATCGGCATAGATGTGTGTCACACTGTTGTTCAGAACAGGGGAGATGCGTCTTTGTGGCTCATCAGCATGGTATACTAATGCCAATACGGTAAATGGAAGAGGAATTGTGGCATGGCGACGAAGCGACCGAGTATTTCAGCGTTTTTTCCAGCATATAACGATGGTGGTACGATAGGAAGCCTTGTCGTAACGACGCTGCAGACCCTCGCTGAAGTCACCGATGATTACGAGGTCATAGTCATTGAAAACGGCAGTACCGATTATACGGTACAAGTACTTGAGGAGCTAGCCGGCCAGTATCAGCACTTTCATTACCAAGCGCATCGTGAGCCCCTCGGCTACGGTGGTGCCTTACGAGCCGGGTTTGCTGCCTGTAGCAAAGAGCTCATCTTCTACACTGATGGCGATGCCCAATACGATCCGCGCGAGCTTAAGCTGTTATTGGCTGCCCTGCGTGACGACGTCGACATCGTGAATGGCTATAAAATCGACCGGAGCGATCCGTTCCATCGCAAAATCATCGGACGCGTCTATCATCACACGGTAAAGTTCTTGTTCGGTTTCAAGTTGCGCGACGTTGATTGCGATTTCCGTTTAATTCGGCGCGACGTGATGCGCGACATTACGTTGGAATCCGACAGTGGTACGATTTGTCTTGAGCTCGTCAAGAAGCTTCAAGACGCCGGTAAGCGCTTTGCCGAGGTACCGGTGCATCACTACCATCGTACGTACGGTGAGAGTCAGTTCTTTAATTTTCCACGTATCTGGCGCACCCTATTGCAGCTCATCGGGTTGTGGTGGAAGTTGATAGTTTTGCGGCAGAAATAAGTAGGTACGCCGATGAACCACGCTGCATTTGCGGGCGCCAACATCTTGATAACCGGTGGAATGGGGTTCATTGGCTCCAATCTGGCCATTCGCTTGGTCAACCTGGGAGCCAAGGTGACCCTGGTTGACTCATTAATACCCATCTATGGCGGGAACGACCGTAATATTGCCCCAATCGCCGATCAGGTGCGCGTCAACATTGCCGATGTCCGTGACGAGTACTCGATGAACCACCTTGTGCAAGGCGTCGATTACCTATTCAACCTGGCCGGCCAGACCTCGCACATCGACTCAATGACCGACCCATACAGCGACCTCGATATCAACTGCAAAGCCCAGTTGTCGATCCTCGAGGCCTGCCGCAAACACAACCCGACCCTCAAGTTGGTCTATGCCTCGACGCGCCAAATCTACGGCAAGCCCGATTATCTGCCGGTCGATGAGCGTCACTTGCTCAAGCCGGTCGATGTCAATGGCATCAATAAAATGGCCGGTGAGTGGTATCACATTCTCTACAACAACGTGTATGGTATCCGTGCTACGGCCTTGCGCTTGACTAACACGTATGGGCCACGGATGCGCGTCAAGGACGCCCGTCAGACGTTTTTGGGCATCTGGATTAAGCGCCTAATCGAGGGTGAGTCGATTCACATCTTCGGCGATGGTAAACAAATTCGCGACTTCAATTACGTGGACGATGTGGTTGATGCATTGCTAATGGTGGCTGCCGAGTCAGCTGCCGACGGCCAAATCTTTAATCTGGGCTGCAACGAGACGATTAATCTTCACGACCTGGCACTGATGATGATTGACATCTATGGTAAAGGGGTGTGCGAGCTCGTGCCGTTCCCAGCTGACCGCAAAGCAATTGATATCGGCGACTACTACAGCGACTTCCGTTTTATTCATGGGCGCGTCGGCTGGTCACCCAAAGTCAGCCTGCGTGAGGGGTTGGCCAAGACGCTGGCATTTTATCAAGACGAATCGGCGCATTATTTTGGGTAAAACGGGGTATGCAGATGGGGGCACAGCTGTGCCCCCATCTGCATACCTTCCTTTTTGTTACCCACGCGCCCGTTCGGCCGCCGTCGTCAAAATATGCGTGGCCGCAAGTCCGTCAGCACCGGTCACGCGTAATTGCGCCTCACCTTTTACACAACGGGCAAAATGCGCCATCTCGTTGACGAACCGGTCGCCGTCGGCCACCACTACCTGATGGCGTTGGCCAGTTGCATCGGTGTGCCAGAGCTGCATTGTGTCGTAGTCCATGCTGAGTGACCCGCGTGTGCCGTAGACGGTGACCACCCACTCGCCGGGTGGCGTGCGCCAACTGGCCTCGATGGTGCCAATCACGCCGTCGGTGCTGGTCAGCAGAATGACCGATGTGTCCTCGACGCGCAAGGCGGGCCCGAGCTCTGTCGTGCGTGTCACGGCGCTGGCCTGAATGTTGACGGCGTCGCCGATGAGGTGGCGGAACAGGTCAACCGAGTGCACACTGGTGTCCATCATTACGCCACCGCCGGCCAGCGCCGGATCGCTAAACCACTTGCTCTCAACGTTGGCCATGTGCCCAGCAAAGCGATTGCGGAACATGATGACCTCGCCGATGGTACCGCCGTCGATCATCTGCTTCATCGACTCGATGTGCGGCTGAAAGCGGTGACAAAAGCCTACGCTCAGCAGTTTGTTTGCAGTATTGGCCGCCGCAATGATTGCCTCACAGTCGGCCACGGTGGGCGCAAGCGGCTTTTCGCACAGCACATGCACCCCAGCCTCTAGCGCACTCACCACCAACGCACGATGGGTCGAGGGCGGTGTGCAGATGCTGACGATGTCGAGCGTGGCCTCGGCCAAGAATGTCGCAATGTCGGTATAGGCCTTGGCGCCAGTGGTGCCGGCTATTGCCGGGGCGGCACCTGGTACCTTATCAGCGAGAGCGACCGGCGTATACCCAGCCTGACTCCAGGCGTTAAAGTGGGTGCGGCCGATGCCACCACACCCGATAATACCAATGCGTAATGACATGATCTCCTCCTTGATTAGCGGGCGTACGCCGCTGCCACACCGCCATCGACGGTCAACAGGCCGCCGGTGGTGCGACTGGAACGTGGCCCCGCAAAAAAGCTGACGGCCTCGGCGATATCCTCGGGACGTACGTTGATTTTGAGCACCGTGCGCGCCTTATAAAAGTCTTCGAGCTCCTCGGGTTTAATCCCATACCCTGCAGCGCGGGCTGCTCGCCAGCCCGCATCCCAGATGCCACTGCCCTCGAGCACGGCATCGGGCAGTACCGTATTAACGCGCACGCCGATGGCACCGCCCTCCTCGGCCAAACAGCGCGCCATGTGCAACTCGGCGGCTTTGGCGGCGCTATAGGCCACATTGCCTTTGCTGGCCATGACGCTGTTTTTGCTGGCGATGACAATCAGCGACCCGCCGACCTTTTGGGCTTGCCAAATCTTGAAGGCCTCACGTGAGATCAAGAAGTAGCCTTTGCCGAGTACGCCCAGCATGCGATCCCAATCATCAGCGGTTGTCTCGGTCACCGGCTTGGCGATGGCGAATCCGGCATTGTTGACCACGATATCAACGCCACCAAAGGAGCGAATCACTTGCTGCATGGCGTTAATCACTGCCGCCTCGCTAGTGACATCGCAATGCACGGCGATAGCGCGGCGCATCTTATAGGTGTCATTCAGCTCTTTGGCGACAGCCTCGGCGCCGGCCAGATTGATGTCGAAAATTGCAATATGGGCGCCATCGGCGGCCAAGCGCCGCGCCGTCGCCCGGCCAATGCCACTCGCCGCCCCTGTCACCACTGCCACCTTACCGGCTAGCTCACGCGGCGCCGGTTTGAGCTTGAGTTTGTACTGCTCGAGTGGCCAGTACTCGATGGCAAAGGCCTCGGCCGCACTGAGGCTGGTGTACTCTCCCACCGCCATGCACCCGCCAATCACGGCGATGGCGCGGTGGTAGAGTTGGTTGCTGATATCGGCGGCCTGGGCATCAGCACCGGCGGTTACCATGCCCAGCCCGGGGATGAGCGTAATGCGCGGATACGGGTTCATCATCACATCGTCAGCGCTTTTGTGGGCATCGACATAGGCCGCATAGTCAGTTGCATACTGCGCAACTTGCGTGCGAATCGCATCAGTCAACGCTGCCACGCCCTGGCTCGGCTGCCAGTCAATGAACAGTGGCAAGCGCTTGGTGTGCACTAGGTGATCGGGGCAGGCAGCACCAATCTGGCTGAACTGTGCGGCCCCCTCACTACCGATAAACTCGAGTACGTTGACCGTGTCATCGATCTGCACGATTTGACTGCCCTGTTGACTCAAGGCGCCACGCAACACGGGGAGCACTTGACTCCACACTTGGGCGCGCTCCTCGGCCGGCACGGCGGGTACTGCCGCTCCGGCGAAGATAACCCGGCCGTTGCGCGTGCTCTGGATGAACTCCTCGGCCTCGCCAATTACTTTGATGCTCTGGTGGTAGCACTCGGCGCTGGTGTTGGCCCAGACGGTCAAGCCGTG
This sequence comes from Chloroflexota bacterium, assembly GCA_046300655.1. Taxonomy (GTDB): domain Bacteria; phylum Chloroflexota; class Chloroflexia; order Chloroflexales; family Roseiflexaceae; genus UBA965. Next base: position 8,335 of record JBKCLM010000126.1, read on the forward strand.
CTTGCCCATCACCACCAAATCGGCCTGCGGGTTGTTGGCCACGCCCTCGCCGATTTGTTTGCTCAAGGTGAACCCGGGTCGAATATAGTCGACCCACACCATGCGGTTGCCCCACAGGCGTTGACATAATTCACGGCCATTGGCCGCACAGGCCAAACTAATCACGGCGTCTGGGTGGGTGTGATCGACGTGTGGTGCCGGAATGAAGGCGTGGAGCAGCGTCTCAATGGATTGACGCGGACGATCCGGCAAAAAGACGCTCCGGTTGAGATAGGCGACCATCTCCTCGTCGCTCATCTCGGCACGCTGGATGAGTGGGGCAATATCGGGCATGCGCAAGGCGGCAAAGCCCCCCTCGCCAATGGTGGCCACGTCACTCCCTGAGCCTTTGACCCAGAGCACCTGCACCTCGCGGCCTACATGGTCGCGTTCAATTGTCTTAGCACTGGTGTTGCCACCGAAAATGTTGACGACCGTGCGGTCGCTGCCGAGTAGCCGACTGCGATAGACGAGTCCGTCTATGGCTGGGAGTTGGTGTTTGTCGGATTCGTTCCACCGATTGATTGGCATAATACGCGCTCCTGTGATGTGTCGATATATATGACTATACCATCTCTGTTGCGTCTGCTGTTCTCTTTCGAAAAACAAAAATACTATGGATTCGAAATATTGCACGCAGAGAACGCAGGGGTGTCGCATGTGGCTGCACTGGATGATCTCGATGTGCGCGCGGAGGCGCCGAGGCACAGAGGATCTTTTCGAACAGTTGTATGGCAGACTTTGTCGTAGTGGTAAGGGCGTCCGATAGGGTGCCCGTGATAACGCGCAGAGACGCCGAGGCTCGAAGTCTTTTCGAACAGTTGTATGGTTGACTTTGCCGAAGTGGTAAGGGCGTCCGAGAGGGCGCCCGTGATAACGCGCGGAGGCGCCGAGGCACGGAGGATCTTTTCGAACAGTTGTATGGCTGACTTTGTCGTAGAGGTAAGGGCGTCCGAGAGGGCGCCCTGAAGAATGCGTGCGGAGACGCCGAGGCACGGAGGATCTTTTCGAACAGTTGTATGGTTGACTTTGTCGTAGTGGTAAGGGCGTCCGATAGGGTGCCCGTGATAACGCGCGGAGACGACGAAGCACATGCCACTGCTGCCACTGATACCCCACTCATGGTCGCCCATGGTGGCGCTTCGATGAGGAGGTGCTGTGGCTCAAAGATTGCGTATCGCGCACTGCCCCATCATTCGCACCAAAGGACTGGGTGTGCATGCGAATTGGGGAATGAGTGGCTGGTTCACCCAAAAGCAATATTCCGACGGCGGGGCGCTTGTTGATATGGGCGTCCGTGCCATTGATGCGTGTACTTTTTGTTGGGCGATCCACTACCAACGTCGGTGTATGCCATGATTGGCACGCATTGTTGTAAAGACTATTTCTCGATTTAAATCCGGTACAACGCATTGTCAATTTATTGAACACACGTGCTTCATGCATCGCATTTTGTGTAACGTGCAGATATATGTCATTCAAAGGAACTATTTTAGAAATTTTTGTAGACATAATAACGAATAAACACGTGAATATATCACGCAAACAATTTAAAAATAGCATATTTAAAATGGTAAATATGCTGTACAATGATAACGCCCCTTGCAACCTGCATTCCTCCTAAAGAAAGACTGTGAGAGAACATGACCGAGACAATGGCGAAGATCATTGTGGCGTTTGCGCTTTTATTAACCGCGAGTTGTGGTGCATATACTGCATGGCGGATGTCCGTGACTGATGACAGTATGGGCGACTCGTACAATGATGCTGCATTGGCCTTGATTGTTGATGCAAACGCATCGATTCGTGCGGCAGCAGACGTAGCAAATCATGTTCGTTCCTACATGGATTTCCAAAGTGCTGTCACCCAAGAATCCATCGCATTCGATGCGGCTGAGGCCAATACTAACGACGCCGTTGCCCCAGTGCTCGAACGTGTTGTGGCTGAGCAGGCTGTTCCACGTACGGTTGCCAAAGCTTATTTCCCGCAGCGTTTTGTGTTGCGTGATGGCAGTTACAATCAACGTGCCGATATGCGTGCGTCGTATGCATCGGTTGTCGGTCGACGCACTGCAGATGCCACGGGGCCATTAGGCGACGCAGCTTCGTTCCGCTCCAAAACTGATCAGTTGGTTGTACTGTTGTTCATATACTCGTTTTTGGTATTGATATTGGCATCGACTGAAGTCATTCCGCATAAATGGACGAATGCTGTGTTAGCGATTTTCTGCTCGCTTGCATCGATTGGATTAGCCATTCAGACTTTTCTGATTGAACAAGGGGCAGTCAAATAATGAAACGCATCATTACCTTTTTGAACGAATTTGATGGGTGGATTGGTGTAATTATCGGTGTGGTGACCGTCTATGCGGGACTTATCGGCGTGCTTCAAGTCTTTGCGGGTAATCTGAACACGCAATACCGTGCAGATACGCAGCGCTACTCACTCGATGCGATGCGGTTACGGAGCGTGGGTGAGACCATGGTTGGTGCCAATCTTGATTATGCCCAACGCATCAATGAATTATTCACGCAACAAAGAGATTTGGCTGAACTGAATGGTGACGATGCAGCCATGGCAGCGTACGATGATGCTGCCGCTGCATTAGCGGTGATTTCACCGCTCTATGCTGAGCCGTATGCGAGCATGGGCGATAAAGCTCCTGCGGCTTACGAGGTCGATGTCTATTTGCGCGATGCGACCAATGCCGAACAGATGAGTAAATTCACGCAGGCACTCGATATGGCCTGGGACTCCAAAGCGAACACATACATTGTGCATCTGACGATGTTGGCAGTGGTTTTGGGGTTACTCGGTCTCTGTTTGGTCATGACGGATGTGCCGCGTCTGATGATTTTTACAACTGCGATGATTATCACATTAATCACTGCCAATTGGTCGATTCAAACCTACCGTGAACCGCTGCCACCGTTCTCACAACCGGCGGTTGCAGCCTATGTCAAAGGGTATACACTCGCGTATCAAGAGGATATTGATGGTGCATTGGCCGCCTATGACGAGGCAATTGCACTACTGCCAAGTTACGGCGATGCACACTACGAACGCGCCTCGTTGCTGTATTCCCAGGGGAAAAATGCGGAAGCACTTGCTGGTTTTGCGGCAGCACGCGCTGCTGGCTACGATGTCGCCAGTGTTGACTCATGGCAGAGTTATCTCCTGCTGATTACCGGTGATATTGCACAAGCACGGACCATCACCAATGAGTGGGTCACTCGCGAACCAGCGTCACCGTCGTCACTGGGGGCAATGGTTGCTGTTGTTGCAGTCGAAGGTGATGTTGCGGCGATTCAATCTGCCACCAAAACGTTACGTGATAGTGCGGTGGCAACAGCTGCTGGGATACGGGCCGGTGGGAACGAACCCGACGAGTCTTTCTACTATGCAATTGATGAGGCGGCTGATGTACTGGTCGAGATTCGCAATCTTGATGCTTCAGCCAGTGGTGCTGCGTTCAACGAGGATCAAGCCGTCGCCATCGATGCTGCAATCAATGACATACGCTCGCTAGCTACCACACTTGCGTTCCAATTAACGCCAGGCACTGGCGTGCTCGCTGATGTAGTCCTCGGTACTGTGGACGAAAACGATGAATTTGTTGGGTCGGATACGTTTGATAATACATCGTTTGATGGGTATCCGCTGACCATTCAAGCTGAGGCGACGCAGGTTCCTGCAGGG
>JBKCLM010000127.1:0-22989 GCA_046300655.1 Chloroflexota bacterium
GTTCCAACATGGCTGGTGTCAAATCGATGGCCACGACCTCGGCAGCGGTCGGTGCCAGCCCGACTGTCACGTGACCAGCCCCACACCCAACATCAAGCACACGTTCACGTCCAGTTAATCCCGCGGTCGCAAGTAGGCCCTGTAAATCAGCGCCACTCGCATGCACTGTGCTTGTGGTGTAATTGGCCGCCACGGCACCGAACTGTTGTTGAATTGACTGATTGACCGATGCGTCGCTCATGGTTGTAATCCAATCACAATCCGCTTGTTGGTAGCACCCTTGCTCCGAGTCTTGAGGAGCACGACTGTACCAACCTCGCTGGTCGTGGCCACGTGCGTGCCACCGTCAGCCTGCAAGTCGAGCCCGACGATGTTGACCGTGCGCACGTGGCTAATGCCCTCAGGTAACAGGTTGATTTTGGTGCGAATCAAATCCGGGATTTGGAACGCCTCTTCGCGCGGCAAACTATTCACCTCGATCGAGCGATTAGCCTGCACTTCACCATTCACCGCGTCAACGATTTTTTGGGCGAGCTCATTACTAAAGTCACTAATCTCAAAATCAAGCCGCCCCTCGTCCACATCCATGTTGCCACCTGTGACTAACGCCCCATAATCGCGAAAGACCACGCCGCACAATAGGTGCAACGCCGTATGCGTCCGCATCAACCGGTAGCGTCGCTCCCAATCAATCGTGCAGGTCACAACGGCACCCACATCAGGGCGGGTGTCGCCAGCCAAAGTGTGTACTACCCCTTCAGGACCACGTTTGACCTCAACTACCGTGTAGCCGTCAATTGTGCCGGTATCGTGCGGTTGGCCACCACTCGTCGCATAAAAAACCGTCTGATCGAGGATGATACCGTTCCCTTCACTTGCATGCCCAGTCACCGTCGCTTGGCAAGTACGCAGATAGGCATCGGTGTGATACAACAAGGTAGTCATTTGCACTCCCTCTCTTTGCCTCGGTAATACGTACACTATACTGCAATCAGCACGGTATACACTTCGCTCTCGTTATTCCCGTTCAAAATACCAAATCGCCAATCCCGACACGATGTAGGCCAGTGAGCCCACCACCAAAATCGGCCCGAAGCCGTAGCTTTTTTGCAAATACCCACTCGCCGTGGCCGCAATCGCCCACCCCATCGACCACAACACCGTCATGATGCTCGACATCAACCCGCGCTGCCGCGGTCCCGCCAACCGCATCACCAACACGTCGTTGGTTGAGACACTCGCACCCACCGCAAATCCGCGCAAACAATATCCTACAAACGCCACCGGCAAGATCGGCACAGCCATCAACAACATCGCCGGAGCGCCCATCATGCGCGACACAGTGCCCCACACACGCAGATCACGTTGACCGACCAGACGTCCCATCACCAAGGCACCGATGCCCAGCGTAATACCATTAAATGCGACGATGCTCCCCACCATGGCATCTGATAACCCAAACTCCGTCCGGAAGAACAAACTTTGGAACGGCAAAAACAACCCACCACCAATCCCCAAAATCATACTCGCCAAGGCATAACTCACCAATTGCCACGTACTGCGCGTCGGATATTCGGTATCTGAGCGCGGTGAATGTGCGGTGCTCGGTGCGTTTGAATGCGGTGCCGGCGTCAACGCCCGTGCCACCGGCACGACCGCAACCAAAATAATCGCCGCCCCAATGAGCAAGGCACTGCGATACGCCGGCGCCGATTGTGGGTCAACCGCCATCGTCGTCGCCAAGATGCTCGGCAACATGCCAGCAGCAATGCTACCCACGAGCGAGAGAGTGCTTACGGCGGCTTCGTTCAGGCCAATTACGGTCGGCTGCAATTCGTGATTCGTCACCGAAATCAATAATGGAATCGTTGCGGTTGCCACAATCGCCCACGCACTGCCCGCCACAAACTGACTGACAATCAACCACGTGGCTGTCGGCGCATGCAATACCCACGCCAGTGCGGCCACATACGCCACAACACTTGCAATCAAGGCCCGACGGGCGCCGATTTTGTCAATAAAAAGACCGGCAGGAATGCCGACAACTAACCCAGCGACACGCGCAGTGGTCGACAAAATACCGGCCATCTCAATGCCAAAATCCATGCTAACAAGATAAAAACTAAACAGCACATCGAAAAAGCTCATGCCGATGCCGAAAATCATGCTGTAGATGAGCATGCGCCAGACCGACCACGATAACTGCCGTAGTTGCACCACCGCCTCCTGCGAATTCAGCGCTGAATTCATTCATCCCGTTGTAAATACCAAATCGATAACCCCGATAACACGTACGCCACCGACCCAAGAATCAACAATGGCGTAAACCCGTACTGCGTCTGCACAAAACCACTCAGCGTCGAGGTAATCGCCCATCCCGCCGCCCACGTCATATTCCAAATACTCGAGGCAAAGCCACGTTGCTGCGGATTCACCAAGCGCATCGTCAATACGTCGTTGAGGGCAATGCTGCCACCAATCAAAAACGCTCGCAAATAATACCCAATCAACGCCATCCACAACGTCGGCGCGAGCATCAACAGCAACGCAGGCGCAGCGGCTATCCGCAAGATACTGGCCCAGGTGCGTAAATTGCGTTGGCCGATACCGTGGCCGATTGCAATCGCCCCAACACCGAGCGCCACCCCACTAAATGCCAACACGGTACCGACATACCCGTCAGATAAGCCAAATTGGGTGCGCAAAAAGAGACTCTGAAACGGAAAGAACGTCCCGCTGCCCATGCCAATCATAAAACCAGCCACGCCGAACTGCACAATCCGCCATGTAGAGCGCATCGGCACCTCGGCCTGCAATGGCACACCATCGGAGTCCGTATTGCTCGCTGTCGGCATATTTCCCAGCAATGGCAAACTTGACAAGGCAAAAATCGCAATGCCAATCAACAACACCGTCCGATACGCCAACGTGCTCTGGTCGTCGACATTCAACCACGGCGCCACCACACTCGGCAACCACCCTGCCACGATGCTCCCAACCAGCCCAATCGTGTTGAGCGCCGCCTCATTAAACCCGAACACTGTCGTTTGTTGTGCATGCGGTGTCGTTTGCGTCAACAATGGGAATAGCGCCGAGAACAACAACGCAAACGCACACCCCACCACGAATTGACTGGCAATCAACAACGGGTAATTCGGCGCAAAAACGACGGCAACGAGTCCGACAGTGTAGAGCATGACCGAGGCAATCAAGGCGCGTCGTGAGCCTATTCGGTCAATCAGGCGCCCTGCGGGGATGCCGACAATTAACCCCGCGATACGTGCCACCGTCGACAAGACCCCCACCGTATCAGCGGCATAGCCCATACTGACCAAAAAGAAGTTAAACAACACATCAAAAAAACTCATCCCCAATCCAATCAGGGTGCTATGCACAAGCACACGCCATACCGCACCGGGGATCGTTCGAATCGTTTGTAACATGATTAATCTCGTTCAAAATACCAGATTGACAGGCCTGATAACACGTATGCCACCGCACTCATGCCGATCAGCGGCGCAAAGCCAATTGACTGTTGCAAATAGCCACTCGCTGTCGATGAGATACCCCACCCCAACGACCAAAACATCGTCATCAAACTCGCCAATCGCCCACGCTGCTTGGCACTCACGAGTTGCATCACCAGCACATCGTTGAGCGTAAAGCTCCCGCCCATAAAGAACGCTCGCCCAAACGCACCAAAAATCGCAAACGGCAACACGGGCAACATCAAACAGGCAAACACCGGGGCCGTAATCAGGCGCAGCGACCCAGCCCACATGCGCAAATTACGATGCCCCAGCACACGACCGGCCAACATGGCACCAATCCCCATCATCACTGTCGCACCGGCCACCACATAGCCGATTTGCTGATCGGACAATCCGTGCTCCATGCGAAAGTACAACGCCTGGAACGGCAAGAACGTCCCGGCACCTAGCCCCACAAAAATACTCGCCACTGCGTAGCCAACAATTTTGCGCGTTGGTTTAAGCGGTGTCTCATCTTCAACAAATGCCGGTGTGTCACTCTCCGTACGCGATTTGCGCCCACCGATACCGCCGAGCACCGGTATCACGGCAAATATCATCACCACACAGCCAATGAAGAGAGCCGCACGATATGCCTCGGCAGATTGTGCATCACCGCTCCCCACCAGCGGTGCTAACCAACTGGGAAACCAGCCGGCCACGATGCTCCCAACCAAACCCAAACTCATCGACGCCTCGTTAAGTCCAAAGACCGTCGTGCGATGCTCAGGTGGCGTTGCTTGGGTCAGCAACGGCATCAGCGCCGACATGCCCACTGCAAACAAACATCCTGCTACAAACTGACTGATAATCAACAGCGTTAAGCTCGGCATCATCAATAGCACGATCATCCCGATTGCATAACCGATAACACCAACAATCAGCGCACGCTGAGCACCGATTCGATCAATAAAGTACCCTGCAGGGATGCCGAACAGCAAACCGGCCATACGCGTTGTCGTCGACACGAGACCAGCTGATTCGATACCAAAATCCATGCTGACCAAATAAAAACTAAACAGCACATCAAAAAAACTCATGCCCAAGTTAAATAACACACTGTGCAATAATACGAGCCACGCTGCTCGCGGGACCATCCGCAACGATTGCATCGCCTACTTCTTTCGTGCTAGCTTCAGAAGTGTATTGTAGATGAAAGTACGTCATCATAAAACACAACCATGCTATGATGTGGCAATATAATTCGGTTTCATCAAAGGATGTGCCATGACCGCGCGCCAAACTGGAATGTTACTGTTACTCGGAGCCATCTGGGGCGCCGCGTTCATGCTCATCAAAATCGCCCTCGACGACATTACCCCATTCACCCTCGTCGCAGTCCGTATTGCCTTCACGGCCGTGATTTTGTGGGCCACACTGCGCGTCAGCGGCCTCCAGCTGCCACGCGATCGCAGCCAATGGATCAACTTCGCCTCGGTCGGCGTCTTCGGTCTCGTCGTACCGTTTTTGCTCATCTCGTGGGGCCAACGCCTCATCCCGAGTAGCACCACTGCCATCTTGGGCGCAACGACACCGCTGTTTACTGCGTTGATTAACATCGTCACTCGTGCCGAAGAAAAAATCAATGCCGAACGCGTCATTGGCCTCGGCATCGGCTTCGTGGGTGTCATGATTGCCATTGGCATCGCTGGTGCCACCGAGGGCAATATCATCGGCGAACTCTGCGTACTCGGCGCAGCCGTCTGCTACGCCATCTCGGCCCTCTACAGCCGTCGCGTCTTTAGCGGCATGCCACCACTTATCCCCTCAACCGGCCAAATGATTACCAGTACTGCCATGCTCATCCCGATTGCCCTGGTATGGGAGGGCATCCCCACTGCAATGCCATCCATGCGCTCGATCATCGCCATGATCATCTTGACCGTATTTTGTACCGCGATTGCCTACATCCTCTACTACCGGCTCATCGACACCATCGGTGCCACCAAAGTATCAATGGTCTCGTATCTTGTCGCACCATTCGGCGTCATCTACGGTTTTGTCTTTTTGCAAGAGCCAATCAGTAGCAACTCGGTTATCGGACTCGTCGTAATTATCGTCGGTATTCTCATCGCCGGTGGTACATGGCGCGCCATTATCAAACGACCCAAACCAACCGCATGAACGACACCATCGTGGCCTGGTTACATACCCCAGCGGCACAGGCATTGCTCGACCAGGTTGATCCCAATCAACACTTGTCGAGCATGAGCTTTTTGCGCAAACACGTCGATGCTGCCCAGGCTGCAGCCCTGTTTGAGCTCGCATGGGTGCGCCAACGCGCAACGACCAAGTTTGCCGACGGTCATCTGCTGTGGTTCACCCGCGAGGCCCTCGAACAAGCCAGCCACGAACGCGTCGCCCAGGCCCGCCTGATGCACATCGCCGCTGCCACCCATATCGCCGACATCTGTTGTGGTTGTGGTGGCGATGCGATGACGCTCGCCACAGTTGCCCCGACAGTCGCCATCGACACCGACGCCACTCGCATTGCCCTGGCCCAGGCCAACCTAGCCCAACGCAATCTGCATGCAACCTGTATCGTAGCCGATGCAACCACATACGAGATCCCTGACACGATCGATGTTATCTTCTTCGATCCGGGGCGGCGCCAGCACGGCAAGCGCATCTTTGATGCCGACGACTACATGCCGCCCCTCGCGCTCGCCAATCAGTGGCGCCGCCCTGGGCGCCGAATTATCATCAAATGTGCCCCTGGCATCGATTACACGCAACTGCCATTTGCCCAACCGTGTGCGATTGATTGTGTGTCGTTATCTGGCGACATGCGCGAGACGCTGGTCATGCTTGACATGCCCTACGACTGGCAACGGCAAGCAACCGTCATTCATGCCGATGGTGTCCATCGACTCACCAATCAGCCAGACACGACTACCGTACCAATCAGCGTCCCCCAAGCCTACATCTACGAGCCAGACAGTGCCGTGATTCGGGCTGGACTGGTCATGCATTTCGCGGCACTGCATGACCTCCAAATGATTGATCCACACATTGCCTATGTAACCGGTGCTATAGTGGTACACACGCCATTTGCACGCTGTTGGCACGTGATTGAAACGTTGCCGTTTAACGAGCGTGTGCTCCGTCAACGCCTACGTCAGCTCAATGGCGGTGCCATTACCGTCAAAAAACGTGGGTCGCCAGTCGATACTGATGCGTTGGCCAAACGGCTCTCACACCCAGATGGTGTCCCATATGTCGTCATCCTTACGCGTGTGTTAGGGCAACACACGGCGCTAATTTGTCAAGGGCCCATTCATACACAGGAGCACGAGCATGATGCGGCAACCGAGTGATTTGACTCCCAACGAACGCAAGGCTGGCATGTTGGTCATGATTGTCAATTCATTCATGATGTGGGGTGGCTTTTTCATGGTGGTGCCGCTCATCTCAATCCACTACGTCGAGCAACTTGGCTGGGCGACCGCCTCCATCGGCATCGTGCTCGGCGTACGCCAGCTCTTCCAACAAGGGTTCACCGTGGTTGGGGGGATGCTTGCCGATCGCTTCGGCGCTCGGTTGCTGATTCTCGCCGGTCTCATCGTCCGCTTTCTCGGCTTTGCTGCCATGGCCTGGGCTGATTCGTTCGTATTACTCCTGCTGAGTGCCATTTTTGCGGCACTCGGTGGTGCGTTGTTTGACTCACCGAGCTCGGCGTCTATCGCCGCCTTGACCACGCCCGAGGATCGCTCACGCTATTTCTCAATTCTTGGCGTCGTACGCAACCTGGGCATGGCGATTGGGCCACTCATTGGGACGTGGCTCCTCGATTATAACTTTGGCATCGTCGCCGTATCAGCTGCCTCGTGTTATTTGGTGGCGTGGGTCTTTACCTATTTCACCTTCCCCAATGTCGCTGTTGCTACCAATCAAGAGCACATGACGTACGGAATAGGGTTAGCACTACGTGATCGACGCTTCATGATTTACAATGCATTATTATTGGGATATTGGTTTTTGTGGACCCAAATTACCCTGTCAATCCCCCTCAAAGCTACCGCCATCGCCGCTGATAACAGCGCAGTCAGTTGGGTATATGGGGTCAACGCGATTATGAGTATTGCGTTGCAATATCCGGTGATGCGCTTCATGGATAAACGCTTCGCGCCGGCCACCACACTGGTCATCGGAATCGCAGTGATGACGGCTGGGTTAGGCCTCGTCGCACTCGCAAAAGACATTGGCTTCATGCTCATGTGTGTGGCATTGTACTCACTCGGTGGACTACTGGCCTCGCCAAGTCAACAAACCGTCGCCGCCGATTTAGCCAACTCCACCGCGCTAGGATCATACTTCGGCGTAGCCGGCCTGGCGATTGCATTCGGCGGTGGCATGGGCAGTTTTAGCGGCGGCACCCTCTACGGGCTCGGCCAAAGCTGGAACCACCCCGAAGCGCCGTGGCTCATCTTCATGACTGTCGGTATGATTACAGCGCTGGCATTGGCGACATTCTTCGGTCGCCACAAATTACTCACAAAACCCATTCGTGAATAGAGCATGCCATGTTTTCCGTACGCTTTTCGCAACTGAATATCAGACTAGTTACGCCCGCCGAAATCCCGCACGCACGTGATTTCATCCGGCGAGCTCGCTTTCGCATTATCCAATTCGGCAATACTACCCTCAACCTACCCCTCGACGACTACATCATTGCCGGAGCATGGCATCAGCATCACCTGATGGCCGTGCTCGTTGCCACGCGCGTCCACGGTGATATTGCGTGGGTTCGGGCATGTGCTCTCGACAGCATCACCATCGCCGATCATGATCGCACGATGCGGTCATTAGCTGCACATCTCATCCAGCATGCGCCAGTCACTCATCTGTTTTATAGCGGCGATCACTTCGACGCCTGGCTCGCCGATCTGCTCAAAGCCGAAGGATTTGTGGCGCACGGCGACATCATCGCATTTACCACCACCCCAATCGACATTCAGCCCACCTCAGGCGTTGCGCTGATTCGCCCATTGGTACCGAGTGACATACACACCATTCGGCGTATCGACCAGGCCGTTTTTGAGATGCACTGGCAAAAATCCCCGTTTGAGGTGCAAGAACTCTTTCAGAGCAGTGGCATCAAAATCGCTGCCATGGTTGACGACCACATTGCCGGCTATGCCATTGCCTTGTGGCACGATCAACAGACCACACTCCACCTCGTGCGTATCGCCGTGCACCCCGACTATCAACGTCGTGGTATCGCCCGCCAACTGTTGACGAACGTCATGCACCATGGATACACCCAGCATGCGCAACGGATCACCCTCAACACGCAACACGACAATCTCGCAGCGCATGCCCTCTATACGCACCACGGGTTTCGTATGACCGGCGAGGTCTATCATGTTATCCGGGCGGCGACACTTTCTGCCTAATCACAAAAACGAAAACTGCTATACTACAAAAAGAGAATCATTTACCACAGAAACAGATAATCATGAGTTCAACAACTACTATTCTTTCACCACAGATGCTAACTGATGCGAATAGTCTTTTGCGCCATATTGCTCAGCAAATCAATCGGATCATCATCGGTCGACGCGATGCAGTTGATATGGCGGTGATTGCCGTGGCAGCAGGTGGTCACCTCCTGCTCGAGGATGTGCCCGGTACCGGCAAAACCATGCTCGCACGTAGTTTGGCCCGCACGCTCGGCTGTAGCTTCAAACGCATTCAGCTCACGCCCGACCTCCTCCCCGCCGATGTCACCGGCAACTCAATTTACAACCCACGCGAGCACACGTTTGAGTTCCGCCCTGGGCCAATCGCCGCCCAAATCGTCCTCGCCGATGAGCTCAACCGCGCTACGCCACGCACCCAAAGCGCCCTCCTCGAGGCGATGGAAGAACACCAAGTCACCGTCGATGGCATCACATATGCCCTGCCCGAGCCATTCATGGTCATTGCCACCCAAAATCCCATCGAGTACGAGGGGACGTTCACCTTGCCTGAGGCACAACTCGATCGCTTTGCCATGCGCATCAGCATTGGGTATCCCAATCTGAATGACGAAGCGACCGTCCTGCGCAATCAACGCAGCCATCACCCCATCGACGATATTCAGCCGATAACCGATTCGAACGGCATCCTCACCGTACAACGCATCGTGCCACTCATCTACATCGACCCCGCCATCGACACCTACGTCGTGCAAATCGGTCAAGCCACCCGCCAACACGACGACATTGAGCTCGGTGCAAGTACCCGGGCATTGTTGATGCTCATCCGCACAGCCCAAGCCCGTGCCCTTCTCGCCGGACGCGATTATGTCCTGCCCGACGATATCAAAGCACTGGCAGTGCCCGTCTTGTCACACCGATTGTTACTGAGTGGCAACGCCCGCATGCGCAACCAAACGACCAGCCAAGTCGTGCAGGATGTGGTCAACAGTATCAGCCTACCGAGTAACCGTACCAGTCGGAACTAGGGCGTCTGGCGAGAGAGTCGGCGTATCTGGTAAAATTGAAGCGCATCGGTGTCAGTATGCGCTGACACACACATTCGCTTGACCGCCGTGGTTTGTCCACACATTGAGGAGCATAGTGTTATGGCCGCCATCCCCGAGGAGTTATTGACGCGTGGCGTCGCCGAAATCATCGTTGAGTCAGAGCTCCGCGCCAAGCTCAATGCCGGCAAAAAACTCCGCCTCAAACAAGGATTTGACCCTAGCCGACCCGACATGCACATTGGGCACGCCGTCGGTCTGCGCAAACTCAAAAAGTTCCAAGAACTCGGACATACCATTGTCCTTATCGTCGGTGACTGGACCGCCCAAATCGGCGATCCTAGCGGGCGTGACGCCACCCGCCCACGCTTGACCGCCGAGAAGGTCCGCGAGAACGCCCTCACCTACATGGAGCAGTTCTTCCGCGTCATTGACCGCGACAAAACCGAGATTCGCTGGCAGAGTGAGTGGTTCGGCCAATTCAAGCTCGAGAACGCCCTCGACCTCGCTGGTCGCTTCACCTTGGCCCACATGCTCTCACACGACACCTTCCGCAAGCGCTATGAGGCCGGCCAATCGCTGACCATCCTCGAATTGATGTACCCCATGCTCCAAGGCTACGACTCCGTCGTCGTCAAGGCCGACGTCGAGTTCGGTGGCACCGACCAGAAGTTCAATAACCTCGCTGGTCGTGAGCTCCAAGCCCAGATGGGCCAGACGCCCCAAGACGTCTTCTTGCTCCCATTGATTCCAGGTACCGACGGCCGCAAAATGGGCAAATCATTCGACAACACCGTCGATATTTTGCTCACCCCCGAGAACATGTTCGGCAAGGTCATGTCGATGGCTGACGACGTCATGCCCCTCTACTACGAGGTCCTCACCGACGTGCCACTCGCCGACGTCGCCGAGATCAAGCACGTCATCCAGACGGGCACCGGCAACCCGATGGACATCAAAAAGCGCTTGGCCGCCGAAATTGTGGCTCAGTTCCACTCACCCAGCGATGCCATCCGCGCCCGCGAGGCATTTGAGCGCCAGTTCCAACGCCGTGAGATCCCCGACGAGATGCCCGAGTTCGCCATCAGCCAACCCACGACCGTGCTTGACCTGCTCGTCAGTACCAGCTTGGCCAGTAGCAAAAGCGAAGGACGTCGGCTCATCGATGGCGGTGGCGTCAAACTCAACGGCGAAAAGGTCAGCGCCTACGACACCCTCGTCACACCCGTGGCCGTCATCCAAAAGGGTCGCCACTTCGCCCGGATCATCGCCGGCTAACGGTTACGTTCAGTCAATCCGAACAACGCCCACGACAGTTGTCGTGGGCGTCTGCTTATCACCGCACATTCATTTATCTATGCTACCCTAGGTGAGGTTTTGCTTCAGTCAGAAAGCACGCATCATGCAGCGCTTTTTTCTTCTCCTCATCATCATGCTCAGCCTTAGTGCATGTGGCACCAGTAATACGAGCGATATCCCCGCTAACCTGCCCGACCAAATCGGCGTTAACGCCACACTAGACCAATCTGGCACCATCGCCGAGGTCGATCAACCAGCACCTGCATTTACTTGGCGCGATGCCCAAGGTGCCACCCGTAGCCTCGCCGACTACCGCGGCCAGCGCGTCGTCATCAATATGTGGGCCACCTGGTGCGAGCCGTGCCGTAGCGAGATGCCCGATCTCGATCGGGTGCATGGCACCAACGATGTCGTCGTCGTTGGCATCAACAAAGGCCAAAATATTGATGTCATTCCATCATTTATCGCCGAAATAGGCGTCTCGTTCCCGCTCATCAGTGACCCAGACGGTGACGTCAGCCTCGCCTACGGCGCACGCAATCTCCCCACTAGCGTCTTTATTGATCGCGAAGGGGTAGTACGATCAATCTCCATCGGAATTCTCAGTGCTGAGGCACTTACACTCCAACTGGAGCGACTGCCATGACGACATCATCACTCCGCAGGTGGCAAGGGATTGCAATCGGTATCTACGTCGGATTCCTCGGTAGCATCCTCTTCTGGCCATCACTGCCACTCCCCACTTGGCCTGGGA
This sequence comes from Chloroflexota bacterium, assembly GCA_046300655.1. GTDB lineage: Bacteria > Chloroflexota > Chloroflexia > Chloroflexales > Roseiflexaceae > UBA965. The sequence goes on from JBKCLM010000127.1 coordinate 12,050, forward strand.
GCACCGTCGCATGGAACATGTACGCTAGCGTGCATGGCGTCTGTGCTCAAGTCCACAATATCACCGTTGCTGGCGAGCAACTGCCGCTCTGTGCCCGCAATACCGGCATCTACGGCGCCATGACGCTCAGTTTGCTGACGATGATTTCCCTCGGCCGATTCCGCGTCAATCAACTCCCCACTCGCTGGTCAATGCTGTTACTTGCCACTCCAGTGGGCATCATGGCGGTTGATGGCTTTAATTCAATGTTCGTCGATCTGGGCTGGCAACCACTCTATCAACCGCAAAACTGGCTCCGCACCTTGACCGGTGCCTTTGCCGGCATCGCCGTGGCGCCGTTTTTTGTGGCCCTGTTCAACAACATATTGCGTACCAATGCCGTCAGTGCCCGCACCGTCCGTCATCTAGGCGAGATACTCCTGCTCTGGGCGATCGCTGGCGCCTACGCCGCTCTCGTCATCATCGCCCCTGCCTGGGCCTACTGGCCCATCTCGGTTATCTCGTGGGTCGGTCTCATCGGCATCCTGCTCTTCTCCAACATATTTGCTGTGGCCGTCGCCATGGGCTACGACCAAAAGATATCTCACGTCACCGAGTTGGCCAAACCGATGGTCGTCGCCAGTATCATCACCGCCATCGAACTCGGTGGGATGGCGTGGTTACGCTTTGGATTTGAAAGCAATGGTTGGATGTAATCGTCAAACACAAAAGACACCCTCCCAACATGCGTGTTGAGAGGGTGTCTTTTATGTGATAACCAGCCACTAAATATTGTACGAGCTCGCTACCAGTTGATTGCGTTGCTCACACAAATCTGCTAACGTCGTTTGTTGCATGTGAATTTGTGCTTGCTCGCGCGCCTCGGTCCACACATTGCGCACCACCAACGCATCCGCTACCGACGTATTAATCGGGCGCTCACGCGTCAAGTCGCACCCCTCAAGCGCCTCGATAATCTCAAGCACGGTAATCCGGCTCGCCGGCCGCGACAAACGATGTCCACCTTGTCGGCCACGCAGACTCTCGATCAATCCAGCTCGACGGAGCATCAACAAGATCTGACTAATAAAATGCTCATCGATATTTTGCCGACGATGAATGTCACCAGCCTGCACCGGCGCATCAACACCGTGCACGGCGATATCTATCATGGCCCGTAGACCATATTCCACTTGACTCGACATACGCATCATAATTCACACCAAAAAGAAATAGAGTGTTAATCAAATTTCTATCTATTGATTACAGAAGTCGTTTACTATTTTACCATGGTATTTTTCACCATCGCAATAGCGCTCAATAATACAGAGGAGTAACCATATGCGGATTCTTGTGATTGGCGGCGACGGCTATCTCGGCTGGCCCACCGCCCTCCATCTCTCACAACGCGGCCACGACGTCGCCATTCTTGATAATCTAGTCCGGCGCAGCTACGATCACGAACTCGGTGCTGACAGCCTCATCCCCATTCCCTCCATCCACGAACGCGTCGCCCTCTGGCACCAGCTTACCGGCAAGCACATCGATCTGTTTGTCGGCGATTTGTGCGACTATACGTTTTTTGAACCAACCTTCAAAAGCTTCGCTCCGGACGCCGTCGTGCATTTTGGTGAGCAACGCAGTGCTCCGTACTCGATGATTGACCGCCGCCACGCCGTCTACACCCAAACTAATAACGTCGTCGGGACCCTCAATCTGCTCTATGCCATCGCCGAACACGCCCCCGACTGCCACCTCGTCAAACTCGGCACCATGGGCGAGTATGGCACGCCCAATATCGACATCGAAGAGGGCTATATCACCGTCACCCACAACGGTCGCACCGACACCTTGCCGTTTCCCAAGCAACCCGGCTCGTTCTACCACCTCAGCAAGGTCCACGATAGCCACAACATCATGTTCGCCTGCCGGATTTGGGGCATTCGCGCCACCGACCTCAACCAAGGCGTCGTCTACGGCATCGAGACCGAGGCCACCAATCTCGATCCACGGCTCATGACCCGCTTCGACTACGATGCCGTCTTCGGCACAGCCCTCAACCGCTTCATTGTTCAGGCGGTGTGTGGCATGCCGATGACCGTCTACGGCCAAGGCGGCCAAACCCGCGGATTCCTCGACATCCGCGATACACTGGCCTGTGTCGAGCTGGCATTGCGCAATCCGGCCGATCGCGGCGAATTCCGCGTATTCAACCAGTTCACCGAACAATTTAATGTGCTTCAGCTCGCCGAGTTGGTCAAGCATGCCGCGACGACCCACGGCATCAACGCCGAGATTGAACATCTCGAGAACCCGCGCGTCGAGAAGGAAACACACTACTACAACGCCAAACACCAAAAACTCATCGACCTCGGACTCCAACCGCACTACCTCAGCGATACCCTCATCGACTCGGTCATGCGGATTGTCGACGCTCACAAACACCTCGTCCGCCACGCCACCATCATGCCATCCGTGCGCTGGCGCACCACCAGCTCACCCATCCAAGCATAACCAACACACGGGCGCCGTGGGAGTAATTCCCACGGCGCCCGTATCTATGTCAACCAGCACCTCTGAACTAGTGCTGGGCTGATGCCGTCGGCTCCTGACGATTACGCCACCACGACGCCACAATTGCCACCAACAAGGTCGTCGTCACAATTGCCAACGAGATAAGCGGCGGGAACTTCTCCTTCTCGGCAGTCAACCAGTACATCACATCTGGGTAGAACATCTTGATACCGACGAAGACCAAGATGAACGCCAAGGCCGGCTTGAGATAGCGGAACTTGCCCATCGCACCCGCCAACACGAAGTACAGCGAGCGCAAACCCAAGATGGCGAATACATTCGACGTGTACACAATGAATGGATCAAGCGTCACCGCAAAAATCGCCGGAATCGAGTCGACCGCAAAGATCAAGTCGGTAAACTCAATTACCAACAACACGGCGAAGAGCGGCGTTGCCATGCGCACACCATTCTTGACCACCACAAAGCGATCCTGCTCGTATCCATCCGTCATCGGCATAATCTTGCGCAACCAACGCACCACCGTGTGGTTCTGTGGATCAACAGCCCCATGGTCGCTCTTGAACATCTTGATACCGGTGTAAATCAAGAAGCCACCGAAGATCCAGATAATCCAGTGAAACTCGTTAATCAACGCCGCACCCGCAGCAATCATGATGCCGCGCATGATGAGCGCCCCGAGCACGCCCCAGAACAACACACGATGCTGATAAATTGCCGGTACCGCAAAACTACTAAAGACCAAGGCGAATACGAAGACATTGTCGACACTCAACGATTTCTCAATAAGATATCCTGTCAAAAACAGCAACGCCGCCTCATCGTTGCTATACCCCTGTGGATTGGCTGGATTCATTACATCCCAGTAGTAATAAATCAGCACATTGAACACCATCGCCAACCCAATCCACACCACACTCCAGATGGTTGCTTCTTTGATGCTGACTTCATGTGCTTTGCGATGAAACACTCCTAGGTCGAGTGCTAACATGCCCAACACAAACACATTAAACGCAACCCAAATCCACGTCATTTCCATAGCTTCTTCTCTACCCTCGTATTTGCTGATTCTCTGTGTTTGCCCCCTATCCAATAATTCAACGAATAAAGATGATTACTTGTTGCAATATCTATGCAATATATCTACAAAAACCACGCAATATGAGAATATTCTCATCAACACAAAAAACCGTGGGGAGCACAATGCTCCCCACGGTCACACGCCCAACAGCGACAGACTAGTGTGCTGCGCGTGCATCCTCACGAGTATTTGCATACCACGAAGCCAAGATGGCCACTACCAACGCTCCGAGCACGACGCCCAACGATACGCCAACAGGAATTTTGATTGACTCGCCAATCAGGTACTTCGTGGCATCGGGGAAGAGCATCTTGACACCGACAAACGTCAAAATAAAGGCCAAGGCTGGCTTGAGATAGCGGAACTTGCCCATCGCGCCTGCTAACACGAAGTACAGTGACCGCAAGCCCAAGATGGCAAACACGTTTGAGGTATACACGATGAATGCGTTATCCGTAATCGCAAAAATCGCCGGAATCGAGTCCACCGCAAAAATCAGGTCGGTAAACTCAACCACCAACAACACCGCCAACAACGGAGTCGCCATACGCACACCATTCTTGACCACTATAAATCGCTGCCCCTCGTATCCATCTGTCATCGGCATAATTTTGCGCAACCACTTGACCACGGTGTGGTCAGCCGGGTCAACCGCATGATCATCGCTCTTGACCATCTTGATACCGGTATAAATCAAGAAGGCACCGAAGATCCAGATAATCCAGTGGAACTCTTTGATCAGGGCGGCGCCGGCAGCAATCATGATACCGCGCATAATCAACGCACCCAGCACACCCCAGAACAACACGCGATGCTGATAAATCGCCGGCACCGCAAAACTCGTAAAGACCAACACAAATACGAAGATGTTGTCGACACTCAGCGATTTCTCGATCAGATACCCGGTCAAGAATGCGAGTGCCGCCTCAGTATTATTGGCAAAGTCTGGGTTGTTTGGCATCATTACATCCCAATAGAGATAGATGATGACGTTGAACACCAAGGCTAACCCAATCCACACCACACTCCACACCAACGCTTCTTTGACGTTGACTTCATGTGCTTTGCGATGGAACACTCCTAAATCGAGTGCCAACATCGCCAAAACAAACACATTAAATCCGACCCATAACAATGTTGAGTCCATGACACCCTGTTTCTAGGCTTCTAGCGAAAATAATACATTAGCGAAATTACGCATCTAACTAGTACGAATACAAATACAAAATGGTTGCACCACACCCAAAACTCACCCAAAATTCCTGCCACATGCATCCACCTGGTTGGGACACCCAAACGTTATACACCCCACCGTTTGGCCAATGCAACCAATACATCCACGCCTTTTTGCATATCCTGCACCGTCACCCACTCCAGTGGACCATGCGCATTATGCCCACCCGTGAAGATATTTGGTGTTGGCAAGCCGCGCTCCGTCAAGCGTGAGCCATCCGTCCCACCACGTACCGGCTCATCATACGACTCCACACCCACGTCGGCACATGCAGCGCGCAACTTATCCATAATCTCGGGGCGATCGCGCAACCAGTAGCCCATGTTGCGATACTGCTTGGTAATCGTGCAGGTGATTTTGGCCGTCGGATACCCCGCTTGCAGTGCATCACAAATCAACTGCAACATCTGCCCCTTAGCGGCAAGTTTGTCATTGTCGTGATCGCGAATAATAAAGCGCACGGTTGCACTCGCCGTGCTCCCCTCGATACCTGTGGGATGAATGAACCCAACCCGCCCGTTGGTGCTCTCGGGCGCCGCAAACTCACGCGGCAACATGCCCAGTAACTTGCCCGCAAGGTGCACAGCATTCACCATGCCATAGGTGTTGGCCGTACCGGGGTGGGTCGACACACCCGTAATCTCGACGACCGCACCATCGGCCGAGAACGTCTCCCAGCTCACCTCACCAACGCCACCGCCATCAAATGTGTAGGCGGCACTAGCGCCGAGTTGATTGATGTCGAGGTAATCCACGCCACGACCAATCTCCTCGTCTGGCGTAAAGCAGATGCGGATTTTGCCGTGAGGGATTGATGGATCGCCCAACAACTGCTCAGCTGCCGTCATGATGATGGCAATGCCAGCCTTGTCATCGGCTCCGAGCAACGTCGTGCCCGACGCAGTAATCAAATCCTTGCCGACGGCCGTCAAAATGTCGGCATACATCGGATTGGCCGGGTCAATCACTTGATTGGGATCATCTGGCAGAACAATTTTGCGGCCGTCGTAGTTAGCATGCACAATCGGCTTGACGCCCTCGCCACTAAAGTCCGGAGCCGTATCAACGTGCGCCAAAAACGCTACCACTGGGGCCTGTTCATACCCTCGAGTTGCTGGGATGGTCGCCATCACATAGCCATGTTCCGTCAACACCACATCAGCCGCACCCATGGCGGTAAGTTCATCGCGCAACAGGCGCAACAAATCCCACTGTCGTTCAGTTGATGGGTACGTTTTCGCAAACGGGTCGCTCGTTGTGTAGATTTTGACGTAGCGCAAAAATCGGTCACGCAATGCGTTGGTCATGAGAGCTCCACTCTGTACAAAAGAACTGACACAGGTATTATATATAGCCACGCACAACTGATACACGTATAATTATAGGAGATCATCAATTCGTCACTCGGCAAAGGAGTGTTGCGTGAATGTGCCATCGCCCTCATCATCGTTCCGGCGCCTCTGGTGTATCTTTGTCGCCATCTTAATTGCCAGCGGCAGTGGGCATTTTTATGCCAGTGATGAGGAGAAGATGTTCGCCACCACCCTACGCATGTGGCAGGCCATTCGACACTTCTTTGATCCATCGATTGTCGTCGAACAGCCCATCCTCAGTGTCTATGGCCCAATGCAGTCGATACTCGGTTTGTTCACACTGCCACTCGGCTGGCTCCTATCCGCCCTCGGCCCTGTCGAGATGCAGGCTTGGTTGGTGCGCCTGCCCAGCACATGGGTCAATGCTGTCGCCGTCGCCAGCACCGCAGTCATCTTAGGCTGGCTGAGCATGCGTCACTATCACTCGCGCGCAATCGGCATTGCGCTTGCCGTCACCTATGTCTTTGCCACGCCGGCATGGATGTATGCGCGGAGCTTCTTTGCGGAGCCGACTGCAGCATTCTTCTTGCTCGTTGCCTGTTTGCCGTTGTTTTTTGATCAGGCAGAAAGCCGCCCACGACGTACCGTGTACGTGCTCGCCGGTCTCGCCACATTAGGGGCGTTACTCAGCAAAATCGCTGTCGCACCTGCGGTGGCCGTGATTGGCCTAGCAATATTCGTCATGAGTGTGGGCCAGCGCGATTGGCACAAACTCTTTGCCTGGGGCAGTGGTGCCGGTGTCGCAGCCGTCATCTTTTTGACATACAATCTCTTGGCGCGGGGCAGTCTGCTCAGCTCGGGTTACAACCAGAGCCAAACCGGCCTCGAGATTCGCTGGGATTACATTGTCACTGGTCTCTACGGGCAGTTTTTTAGTAGTGGCAAAAGTATCTTCTTGTATGCGCCACTCTTACTCCTATGGCCGATCGGCATCTGGCTCCAGCGCCAAAACCGCCACCTAACCATCAGCTTGCTCGGGGTTATTGCCGCAATCGTATTCATCCACACCAACGTCATCTTCTGGCACGGCGATGGGGCGTGGGGACCACGCTATGTGATGCTCGCCATGCCCTTCATGGTCTGGCCACTTGGCGCCGTCTATCACGCCCTGGACACACTCAGCCAAACGATTCGGCGCGCTGTCGTATGGCCCCTGATCGTCGCCACCGTCATCGTGCAAATCGCCGGGTTGAGCATCAACCTCAATGCCGTCATCATCGATACCCGCGATGAACGCGCGCGTTACTTTGAGCCAGCCTCGTCGCCGCTTGTCGGCCATTGGCGTGCATTATGGCGTCAGATCAGCCGCGACGTGAGCGCGCGCACACACGCAGGTGTCACATTGGATGGCTGGAGTTACAGCGAGGGCGATCGCGCGCGAGATCAGCAGTTCCCCCGCTATGCGAGCAACGATGCAACAATCACGATTACACCGCAGAGCAACCAGTATCCACAGCTTATCGCCATGTACCATAGTTGTCTCGACAAGACCAATCAGATGCGTATCAACCTAGCGCTCAACAGCTATCAGCTACACAACGGTCCAGCGTGTCCACCTCGGCAGATACGTCTGCTTTTGCCCAACACCACTAGCACCGTTGCGCTCCAGAGCGACGGCATCTACGTAGACGGATTACCCCAACACGAGTGGTATCCCACCCTCAGCGCAGCCATGCTGTCGCTTACCGTATACGACACTGGCACAGTTGCGCCCATCTGGGCCAACCCCACCCCCCCATCGCGCATGCCCGACACCCCTAACGCCATGCGGGTCTGGGCCAGTGATATTCGTAGTGGGTTTTATGATTATTGGTGGTATTACCTGATTGCCGTGCCACGCAGTGGGTCAGTCAGCGCAGTTGTGGCACTCATTTGGAGCATCATCATCGGCCTAGGCGCGTTGGCGTGGGTGCCACAGATGCGCCAGACTAAACAGCACCAAACTCCCAAACAATAGCCCGGCACCGATCCACGCAAGCAGACGCAACTGCTCGCCCAAGATGAGCACTGCCAGTAACGTCGACGTCAGCGGTTCACACAGCGAGAGGGTAGATGCAGTCGTTGCGGTAATTGTCTGCAACCCGCGCACATACAGCAGATAACTCAAGAACGTCGGCACTAACGCCAAATACACAGCACCCCACCAAACGGCAGGTGCAGTTGGCCAGGCAGTTCCCATAGTCATCGTCACCACGAACAATACTAGCGCAGCCACACCAAACATATAGGCCAGTGGCGTTGCTAAGCCAAATGCCGGTGCTACCATGCGCGTCGTCACGGCCACAATGCTATAACACAGACCTGCGCCGAGTGCATATCCCACGCCCAACCACGACCACGACGGCATATCAGCAGGATTAGCAACCAACAACACCGCACCACTTATCGCAAGCGCAATCGCCACCCATTGGCTACCACGTAGTTGCTCGCCCAACCAGACACGGGCAATCAGCGCCGTAAAAATCGGTGCGCTACAAATATTCAGCATCACCGCCATCGCAACGCCGATGGACGGAATTGCCGCAAAATACGCCACTTGGTAGACAGCAAACGCCACCCCACCAATCATCATGGCACGATGCTGTGCGGTCGTTGCATCAATCTGCCAATGGCCACTCGCAATCCGATGCCACACCCACACAAACGGCACGACAATCAATAATCGTAGTGTGCCGAGCATTAATCCATCAACCGCGATACTGCCAAAGAGGAGTGCCACCACCACGCCGATACTGCCCCACAAAAAGGCAGCAGTACTGACAGCTAGCATCCCCCACACTGATTTTGACATCGTCATCCTTTGCACAACCGGCGCTACAATAGACACGAGGAGGAGCGCATGGATATAGCCCATTTTGCCACATATAGTACCCGGCGCCATCAGGCAGGGAGTGACTTGCAGGCAATTTTGCACGCTGCCACACTCGCTGCCTTGCCCACCCGCATTCACACCTTCGTGCGGAGCGATACGGCGCACGTATGGATTGGCGACGAGCAGTTTACGCCGGCGCGTGTTGTCATCTTGGCGGTCGGCAAAGCAGCGCCCGCCATGGCGGCTGCCGCAGGAGCCCAACTCGGTCATCACCTCAGCCATGGGCTGGTTATTTACAAAGACGACGACGGCAGTCCACGACATCCAAAGCTGACTTATGTCGCAGCAGGCCACCCCGTGCCTGATGTGCGCAGTGTGCACGCCGGACGACAAGCACGATTGCTAGTTGAGCACACGACCGCCGATGATCTTATTCTCGTGTTAATTTCGGGCGGTGGCTCGGCCCTGATGGTCGACTTACCCGATGCTGTACCACTCGACGACATGCAACAGTTGACTCGCACCTTGTTACGGTGCGGGGCCGATATTGGCGAGATAAACACCATTCGCCGGCGCATCGATCGCATCAAAGGGGGCGGGTTAGCACACGCCGCCGGTGCCACCCCTATCCGCACACTGGTCTTGTCAGATGTCCTCGGGAATCCCCTGGCCACTATTGCCTCGGGGCCCACGGTACCCAATCCAGATGCACCTGAGGCTGCCGCACAGGTAATTACCCGCTACGGCATCGCTGACCAGTTGACACCTGCACTCACCAAAGCCCTGAAAGCACCAATGACTACGCCTGCACACGCATCACCCGTACACATCATCGGCGATATCACCCAGTCGATCCAGGCGGCCACCACCATTGCACAGGCACGCGGCTACACAACCAGCGTAGTTGATACCGCATTAACCGGCGATGCACGCATGGTCGGCCAACAGCTTGGACAGCTCGTTGCGTCGTATCATGACGTCAACACGCCCCACTGCATCATTGCCGGCGGCGAGACGACCGTCACGTTGACTGGTCACGGCAAAGGTGGCCGCAACCAAGAGCTCGCCCTCGCTGCAGCCCAGGCGATTGCCGGGCACACCAATATCATCCTTGCCGCCTATGCAACCGACGGCGGTGATGGCCCCACCAATGCAGCAGGTGCCGTCGCGACAGGTACAACCATGCACCGCGCTAGTTTGGTAGGACTCAACCTCACGACCATCCTCGACCACAATGATACGTACACCTGGTGGGAGGCACTCGGCGATTTACTCATCCCAGGACCAACCGGCACCAATGTCAACGACCTGTTTGTGGCGCTGATTACATCAAAACCCCGGTAACAGCATCAGCTATCACCGGGGTTAACGCACAAGATAACCGCCATTATCTTATTTAGATTTGTGAAGCCTCATCAGCCGGCGTAGCCGGTTGCTTGGGCGCAAGTATACGCAACAGTGGTGGTGTCACCAAGGTTGTTACCACCGCCATCACAATCAAGGCCGAGAAGATGGGCGTGTCAATCGCACCGGCACTCAACGCCACACCGGCAAGCACGAGCGCAACCTCACCGCGCGAGATCATGCCAGCACCAACCAACCACGAGTTACGCCAGTTAATGCCCCCGACACGTGCCCCCAATGCGCCACCAATCAACTTGGTGATGATGGCGAGCGACGTCAACACAATCACTAACATCGGCGCACCGACCACATCATTGATATTGGCCTGCAACCCGATACTCACAAAGAAGATGGGAATAAAAATACCATACCCGACGGCTGAAACCCCGCCATGGGCCACATGATGATGATCGACGTGCCGCGCGACAACCACACCCAGCAGGTATGCGCCAATGATGGCGGCCACACTGCCGAAGGCCTCGGCTGACCAGGCGTAAAACAAAATAATGGCAATCAGAATCG
>JBKCLM010000128.1:0-12307 GCA_046300655.1 Chloroflexota bacterium
CCAACCCTTGCCAACATTGACTCCGTATGTGCGTCGCGAGAGTGTGCCGTTTATGCTTACCGAGCGTACTGCAGATACTGCTATCGTGGTGATCCCTGCCGACATCAACAGCAGTGGCCATCGCTTTGTGGAGTTGACCTGCGCAACCTGTGAGCCGGGTTGGGAGCAGTTGGTGTTGGCACAGTTGCCTGACAGTGCGCCGATTGTGGTGGTTGCGCCCTTTGTGACCCAAATTGATGGCGCATGGCGTATCAAAGCCCAACCGGTGCGCATGAACGGCGAGTTAGCTGATGATGCCGATGCGCGCGCGACGTTATTTGTCCGCCAAAAAGACCGCCCGGTGGGGGGAGTACTACTGACTGACATGCGTCAGGTTGCTGACACGCCGCTCGAGCAGTTCAACTATGTTGATGGCCGATCACGATTGTTGCGCGTGGTGTTGTGTTTGGTGGCAGTATTGTTTATGAGCGTATCGTCGTGTTATTTGTCGATTGCCGTGATGCGTCGTATGCATGCTGCGGTTGGCTATAATCCGAACGAGGGCAAGTGATTTTTTGGTGTTTATGTTATTACGGTGTATGATAGTAGAAAGCGTTTGTACGTTTAAAGAACTCTCACGGCAAAGGATATGTTGGTCATGGCGCGAAGGGTAATTCAAATCATTAGTTTTGCGGTGTTGACCTGCGCCATCTTACTTGACTGGCGTATTCCTACTGCGCTCATCTCCTCGGCTGAGACGCACGCGGTGTATCAACATACCCAACAGGTAGTACATGTCTTTGCGCAGGCGATTACTTCGCCGACGACCCAACGTGCAACTGATACGACGACACCCACTGCAACGTCAACCGCAACTGCAACGTCAACTCAGACGGCAACGCCTCGAGCAACCATCACAAGCACTCCTACCGCGACCTCCACGCCTTCGCGTACCGTATCACCCACTGCAAAAAGCACTCAGGTGCCGACGACGACCAGTACTTTGCCACCCACGGCGACGCGTATTACTGGAGCACGCGTCCCTGCAGGCATGATGGGACTTGTGGGGCGTGACCCGTTCTACGAGGTGGTCGATGGCAAGGTGAACACGCGTAGTCAGGCCACCATGGGGCGCATTATGCAGACGCTCGGTGTGCGCTGGGTGCGTATTGATATGCGTATCCCATTGACAATGAGTGCCAGCCAAAACGACATTGATGCAGCGATAAGTCGCTACGACTATTTTATTAATACGGTCGCACCGGCCAATAATCTCAAGGTATTGATGCTCTTCAGCTTCGATTTGATTATGGGTGTAGACGCCAATCGAATCGCAGTGGGGCCCTACAAAACGCATCCCCAGTATGGACCGCGCTACAACCCCTATATGACTGAGTGGATGAGCCGGGCCCAGCGTGTCATCATGCGTTATGGCAAAAACATCCATGCGATTGAGGTCCTCAATGAGGCCAATCGTTTACCGCGATATACCACTAACGGCCCGATAAATAACGGTATCCCAGCGGAGTCTTGGGCTCAGCTTGTGACAACCATCTACCGGAGCTGTAATGGATCTCGTTTGGGTACATATTGCCGTGCGACACCTGTCATTTTAGGCGGGTTGCACCCACGTGGAACTGAGGCGTTTGGCAGTGTTCCGGCGCGTACTGATATGGAGTACCTAGCGGATATTTACGCTTCAAAGGCCTTTACGTCGTCGTATGCCCAATTAAAACGCTGGCCACTTGATGGTGTGGGATATCACCCGTATCCATGGGAGCTCAAGCAAATCGGTGTGCCCAATCAAACCGCGGCATTTGATCGTCTACGCCAACAGCTAGTCGCGTTGAAAGACCCATTGCGACCTGTCTGGGTCACTGAGATTGGTTACAATGTGGCCTATGCACGCCAAACTGAGGCTGAGCAAGCGGCGTTTTTGGCGGATGTCTATCGGACGCTGGCGACCCGTACCCTGCCGAATGGGAATCGCGAGGTGGCCGTGGTGTTCTGGTTTAAGTACGAAGACTTCCCTCCCGAGAGTGGCGCGAGCGCACAACAATGGGGTCTCGTCAAAATACCGTTTGCGCCTGGGCCGTGCCCGGATAGCATCTGTTATCGACGGAGTGGTGAACCAACCCGCTATCGGCAGTCGTGGTATACCTATCGTGATTTGACACTCCCGTAATCCATACAAGTAGTATTCAAAAGCGAGGTTCACGAATTGTCATTCGTGAACCTCGCAGTGTTTTGTCAAAAAGAAGAGGCGGCGCGAGAACGAAACTAGTGCGAAGGGCGCCGCCTATTCATGCTTACGCATACTCCTATTGTCTGGATGTGTGGATTTACGGAGTTGGTTGAATATTTGCTTGCCGCCACTCCGCTACCGTGTATTTGATCACATTGACATAGCGCGGTACGTCGTTTTCGAAGGATGGTGCGTAGACCGGCAAAATGCCCTCGACGGTTGCTAAGCCACGCCATTGTACGTACTCGACCGAAATAAGGCGATACCAGTCGTAAATACCGGTGCGCCAATCCGGATAATCGCGGAATCGCCCGAAGCATGTTCGGTATCCCGCACAAATGATGTTACCGACATTGTGTGTCGTTGTGCCATCAGGCTTGTTACCCGCCCATGCCGGATTCGTGCCATAACTCGATTCATGCATGAAAAACGCTAGACCGTACGCTGGATCGATACCATATTGTAAGCCAGCCTCAATCCAAATTGCTCCAGTACCAGCTGCGGGCGAATTATTTGCTGCTAAGATGCCATCGATTTGCGCGGCAGTGACTGTTGGTGCGCCGAGGATTGAGCTCTCTCCGGGTGGAATAATGACCGGCTTGGCTTCCGGCTCAGGGGCAATTGATGCGGGTAGCTCAATGCCAATGATTTGGGCAACTGCTCGCAATCCAGTGTCTTGTGAGTAACTGCTGACGATTGATTGGTTAGGTGATGCTTGTGCCATGCTGACAATCAACCAGACAATGATTGCAATCAATATGACCCAAAAAAGATTAGTCCCTGCGGTGTAGATGACAGACGACCGGTCAGAAAATACGCCATAGAGATCTTCGTCCTCAACGCTGTAACGTGCTATTTTGCCGGTGGTGCGCTTGGGAGCGATGCCGGATGTTGACGATGTCGGGATTGCACCGGTGGTGCGCTTGGGAGCGATGCCGGATGTTGACGATGTCGAGATTGCACCGGTGGTGCGCTTGGGAGCGATGCCGGATGTTGACGATGTCGTGATTGCGCCCGTATTGCGCTTGGGAGCGATGCCGGATGTTGACGACGTCGGGATTGCGCCCGTATTGCGCTTGGTTTGGATTGTGCCGGTGCGGTCTGACTTGGTTACAAGTGGACCGGTGTTGCGCGTAATAGTAGGCGCAGGTCGAGTTACCGATGTGCTCCGACGCGGTTGGACGCCTTTTGGTTGACGTAATAAAGAATCTAAAAACTCCATATCACTGTTTTTCTCTGTTCTTTTGTTATTTTTATCACTCATACGTAATTAATGTAATTCATAATGACATGAATGTCAAGTAGGGAGGACAGGCATGTCCATACATGCCTATGGATATGATTATACACGGTTGTCTATAATGTCCTGGATTGTTTACAGGGTGGTAGGGAGTGACCTACCTCGGCCAATCAGCCACGGATGGAGTTGTGTGGTAGCGAGCCAGGCAACCACGGCAGGGGCAGGGAGTGGGCCGCGTTCGGTAATGACGGCCGAGATATGTTCGATAGGCGTGCGATCAATTGTGCGGTGGATGGTATTTGTAGTAGATTGGCTAATATCGAACGGTATGGCTTGTAAAGGGGCAGTATAGAAGACATTAGGGAGGAATTTTTCGCTCGTGCAGAACGCAAAAAACGGTACATGATGCTGATTGGCCAACTCTGCCAGTTGGCGAGTTCCGTCTGAATTTGCCAGCCCGTACATATCGAGTGTGTCTGCGCCAACAACGACGGCATCATAGGCCGAAATGCGCTGCGGCACGTCATGAATTTCAACTGATTCAACGTGCAATCCGATGGCTGCGATTCGATTGCGCAATGCGTCGTGAGTGGCGGTATTGCCGTCATTGATACAATCAACGTCGACGCGTTGGCCGCTCCGGAGTGCATGTTGTAGTGCATATTGTACGGTTGTACTATATCCATGAATGACGATGCGCCGGCATGGTGCGAGTACACTCAAACTGTGTGCCGCGCTGTCAAACACGCGCTGGGTTAGTTGATGTCGGTAGGTGTTGATGACGTGTTGTGTCGTGGCATGCAATTCATGCGGTGTTTCGGCTGATTCAAGTCCCCAGAGCAGACCATCAAGCAAATTAACAAGTGAACCTACTGCGTGTTGTTCACTGATGAGTTGCCACCCTGTGCGGAAGATTTCGCGGCGGAATGTGTCAGGAGATGCTGCTTGCCCAGTGCTCGCCCGCTGTAAGAGAATGTCAGCGGCGCGCATGGCTACTTGAGCAGCCCCAAATCGTTGTTCAAGAATCATAGAATCTCGCTGTGACGAAGCATGTATCAATGGAGTAAGCGACATGCACGAAGTAATGCTCTTTTCGTCATCGAAATGCACTTTAAGTATAGCAGATGTGCAGTTTTTGTACTATACCGAATTAGCTCATACGATGCTCATATGTTGTTCATATACAATTTATGCATATGGTACACAATAACAACGGTATCACAAATTATCACTCATGCTTGGGTTGGTGTGAGGAGGAGTGACATGGGTCGTTTAAATAACTTTGTTGTCATCAGCATCTTGCTCATCACGTTGATTGGTGGAGCGGTGCTCGGTGCTATCGCTGGTGCTGGTGCAGCGGTGTACATTACACAGCGTCAATTGCGCCAAGCAGTTGATACTGCGGTGTCACAGGCCTTGCCGGTATCAACAGTTGCGCAGCAGCTACCACCTGCGACGCAGTTACCGTTGCCTACTGCAGTACCAAATAATAACAATTCTGAAACAGCAATAGCACCGACTACGACTGCAAATGATGTGCCAACAGTTGTGGCGCGTGTATCGCCGGCGGTGGTGACGGTGATTAATCGCATGGTGACGAGTGCGCGTGGGAGTGAGGCTGCAGGGAGTGGCTCAGGTGCAATTATTAGCCCTGATGGGTACGTGATCACGAATCATCATGTCATCGATGGCTACAGCGAGCTTGAGGTTGTGTTGTACGACGGTAGCACACGACCAGCCACGTTGGTGGGTGATGATCCGCTGATGGATTTGGCCTTACTCAAAATTGATGGGAATGTGCCAGGCTACTTAACGCTTGGGAACTCGGATGCATTGCGTCAGGGTGAGACGGTGATCGCAATTGGTAGTCCACTAGGTGAGTTCAAAAATAGTGTGACGGTCGGTGTTGTGAGTGCATTACATCGCACCTTAAGTGCCGATGCGCCCGAGGATTTGATTCAAACCGATGCGGCAATCAACAGTGGCAACAGTGGTGGTCCTTTGTTGAACATGCAGGGGGAGATTGTCGGTATCAACACGCTTGTCTACCGTGATCAGGGCATGAGTGCGGTGCGCATCGAGGGGTTAGGATTTGCGGTGCCATCTAACATCGCTCGACGTGTATCTGAGCAAATTATTGCCACGGGTGAGGTGCAATACCCGTTCTTGGGTATCACGTACGGCATGATAAATGCCGATATCGCCATCGAAAACGATTTGAACGTCCAACAAGGTGCGTACGTGACTTCGGTGAGCGATGGGTATCCTGCTGCCAATGCGGGTATTCAAGCTGGCGATGTGATTGTGGCAATCGACGGTATTAAGCTCGGCCAACAAGCATCGTTGCGCGGCGTGTTGTTGCAGTACAAGCCGAACGACACTGTCAAAGTGACGGTACTCCGTGGCACCGAAGAGCTTGAGTTCACGGTAACCTTGGCGCTCCGACCCCGCGAGTAGCGGTATCTACTGACGCAGCGCCCCGAACGGTATACGTTCGGGGCGCTGTTTGTATGTACAATAGTGCTACCACTATTGATGGGATACACGATGATGACGACTTATTCACAAGTTGTGGCGCTGACTGATGCTATTGCACCACTGATAGTAACGCTTGATATTGGCACAAGCTCGGTACGCATCTTGTGTTTTGATGCACATGCTCGCCAAGTAGAGCAGGTCGAGGCACGTCAGCCGATCGATGTAATGGCGAGTGCTGCTGGTGCTGCTGAGATAGATGCAGATGCGTTGTTTGCGACCTGTGTGGCGCTGTTTGATCAGATTGCACCACAGATTGCCATACGTGTAGCTGACGTGGCTGCGGTGGCGGTGGCGACGATGGCGACAACGATGGTTGGGGTTGCGGCTGATGGCCGTGCCGTAGGACCAGTGCGGACCTATGCGGATACCCAAAGTGATGCGAGTGCGGATACGTTACGTTTGACTCATGATGAACGAGCCACCCATCAGCGCACGGGATGTTTGATTCGGCCCAATTATTGGCCAGCGCGCCTGCATTGGATTGCCACACACCGCCCTGATGAGTGGCGTGATGCGCGCTATTGGATGACGTTCGCCGAGTATCTCGAGTATCAACTATTGGGGATTCGACGCGTCACGCCGAGTAACGCTGCGTGGACGGGCTTGTTGCAACGTGACACACTCACCTGGGATGAGACGTGGCGCAGGGCATTGCGTATTGGTGATGACGTGCTGGCGCCGATTGTGGATGTCGATCAGCCACATCAGGGAATGCGGGCGGAGTGGGCAGTGCGCTGGCCGTGGTTGACGCATGTGCAGTGGTTTGGTGCGATTGGTGATGGTGCTGCGGCCAATGTCGGTAGCGGATGTGTCGATGCGCAGTCACTGGCGCTTACGGTGGGCACAACGGGCGCAATGCGCATCGCCTTACCGGGTCGACCAACGCCACCGGCGGGGTTGTGGTGCTATAGGATTGATCGTGATTTAGCGTTGGTCGGTGGTGCGACGAGTGAGGGCGGCAATGTCTATCACTGGATGCGTGAGACGTTGCGGTTTGATATAGACACCGACGAAGCGATTGAGGCAGCGCTGGCTGCGATGATGCCTGATAGTCACGGTTTGACGATTCTGCCGCTGTGGGCAGGCGAACGCAGTCCGGGGTGGGCGGGGGCCGCCAAAGCGACAATCCATGGCATGCATTTGGGGACGACGCCAGTTGAGTTATTGCGGGCTGCACTCGAGAGTATCGCGTTGCGCTTTGGCTTGATTGCCCAGATGCTCCCTACTAGTGAGCGCGTGATTGCTAGCGGTGGTGCGTTATTGCGCTCGCCGACTTGGCTGCAGATATGTGCTGATGTGCTCGGGCGTCCAGTGTATACCTCTGCGGTGATCGAGACGACTGCACGCGGGGTAGCCATGTTGGCGTTGCGTAGTCTTGGCGTGATTCGGCAGTTGGCGGATGTGCAGGTAATTTTGGCTGAGACGTACTATCCAAATATGGATGCGCATGCACGATATCGCGAGGCACAGATGCGTCAAAAAGCGTTATATGCGACGCTCATTCATGACTCATTTCGTTGAAAAAAAGTGATACACTAGGATTGTCAGATACGTCGATAGATATGATTTGGGTGTGTAATTTTGGGTATCGCATACCAAAATGGAGAGCGTAAATGCAATTAACAGTATTTTTTGATTTTTTGTGTCCATTCGCCTGGCGTGCCTCACGCTGGTTGGATTTGGTGGTTGCGCAGCGCCCAAGTGTGACCATTGAATGGCGCTACTTCTCGCTAGAGCAGGTGAATGCTCCAGCCGATTCGAACTGGTATGTCTGGGATCAGCCCGATGAGTATACCGGGTTGCGTGAGGGTTGGAGTAGTTATCGTGGGCTCCATGCGTTCTGGGCAGCCGAGGCGGTTCGTCGTCAGGGGGAGACGCAGTTCAATCACTTCCGTACGGCACTGTATGATGCGCGTCACGAGCGCAAAGTCGACGTGGCCTCGCGCGATGCGGTGGCTGAGGTGGCTGCCACCTGTGGTATTGACATGCAACAATACCAACGTGATGTACGTGATCGGACTCTCCTTGAGGTGCTCAAGCGTGACCACGAGTACGCCAAGGCTACGTACGATTGTTTCGGAGTGCCGACGTTGTGTTTTGATGACAAAAACGCTGTCTACGTTAAATTGACCGAGATTGTGACGGCAGAGAACGTGTTACCGTTGTTTGATGATGTGGCCTACACGTTTGTCAAACGACCATATGTGGCTGAGCTCAAGCGACCAAATCCATAAGCAAAGGAAGAGTGGCGGTTGCATGGCGATCGAGATTGTACCAATTACTGATTTACAGGGATGCACTGATTTGCAAGCAGTGCATCATGTGATTTGGTCAAATAATGATGATGAGGTTATCCCTACGCATGTGTTGATTACCTGGGCTACCAGCGAATGCGTACTACTCGGAGCCTATGATAGCAGTCGCCGTGAGTACCACGGTATGGTGGGTTTTGCGTTGGGGTGGTATGGTTTGACGCATCACACGCCAGCGCAACTCAAGTATTGTAGTCATATCGTTGGTGTGCTTCCTGAGTATCGTGGGCGCGATATCGGCTTGCAACTCAAATTGGCGCAACGCGCGCGGCTTTTGGCGCATGGCAAAACAAACCTGATGACATGGACATACGATCCACTAGCCACAGTCAATGGCAGTTTTAATGTGCATCGGCTCGGCGCAGTGTGTACCACGTACAAGCGAGATGTTTACGGCGAGATGACGGATGCGCTCAATGCTGGTGCACCCAGCGATCGCTTTCAGGTGGATTGGTGGATGGACAGCGAGCGCGTGGCTGACCGTGTTGCGCAACGCTATCCGGTCTGGCAGGCAGATCATATTCGTTACCCGGTGGTGGTACAGGCGAATCGACCGCATATCGAGCGGATTCCTGATTGGAACGGTGCCCCCGTGGCAGTGCCACTCCCTGAGCAGTTGGCCTTGCTCCGCACGCACGACAAACAGCGCCTGCTTGAATGGCGCATGATGCAACGGGAGCTGTTTGAGTCGGCTTTTGCCGCTGGCTATCAGGTGGTCGATTGTCTGGCAATCGAGGGTCGTGGCTGGCACTATGTGATGCAACCACACGCAGAATAGGAGATTCAGATGCGCATTCAACGTGTTGAAATTCGGCGGATTCACCTGCCATATGTCTCGCCATTTGAGACAAGCGGCTGGCGCGAAGAGGGCACCCACGCAGTGTTGGTGCGCATTGATGCTGACGGCATTACCGGTTGGGGCGAGAGCCCCGTTGGACCGGCACCGTGGTACAACGAAGAGACCAGCGACACCGTCATGCTGATGCTCCGTGATATTTTGGTGCCGCGGTTGATGTCCCACGACATCCAAGAGCCGACCGACGTGCAGCAGATTTTTGCGCCGGTGCGTGCCAATCGCATGGCGCAAGCAGGCATTGAATTTGCGGTGTGGGACTGGTTCGGTCATGCGCGTCAGCAGAGCCTCAAGCAAATGCTGGGTGGTGAGCGTGACAAGGTGAGTGTTGGCGTGAGCGTCGGCATTCAGTCGTCGATTGATGCGTTGCTCAAGGTGGTTGAGGGGTATGTCAATGCCGGTTACTCACGCATTAAACTCAAAATCAAGCCGGGTTGGGATATTGAGCCAACCAAGGCTGTGCGCGAGGCCTGGCCGAATATTCTGCTTCAAGTGGATGCAAATAGTATTTACACGCTCGACCATGCGGCGCATTTGGCACAACTCGACGACTTTGGCTTGTTGTTGATTGAGCAACCGTTGGCACACGACGATATCTTTGATCATGCCAAGTTGCAACGAGTGATTCGGACACCGATTTGTTTGGACGAAAGTATTGTCTCGCCAGAGCATGCGCGCTGGGCAATCGAGATGCGGGCCTGTGGCGTGATTAACATTAAACCGGCACGTGTCGGCGGGTTTGCCGCCTCAAAGCAAATCCACGATATGGCCAAAGCTGCCGATATCCCTGTGTGGTGTGGCGGCATGTTGGAGACGGGTATAGGTCGTGCCGCCAACGTGGCACTCGCAAGTCTGCCTAACTTTGTGCTACCAGGCGATATCAGCGCAAATGCACGGTACTATGCCCGTGATGTGGTACTCAATCCGTTTGAACTGAACAGCGACAGCACGTTGACGGTGCCTGATGCGATTGGCAGTGGTGCACAGCTTGATGTGGACTTTATTGAGTCGATTACGACCCAAAAGCTGGTAATTACCGTATGACCACCGATGTACTGGTCATCAACGGCCTGCCAGGTGTCGGCAAAACAACCGCTGCGCTGGCGCTGTCACAGCGACTGACGTGGCCGTTGATGACCAAGGACATGTTCAAAGAATCGTTATTTGACTCGCTGGGCTGGAGCGATCGCGCATGGTCGCGTCAATTGAGCCGCGCAAGCATGGATTTGCTCTTTCTTTGGCTTGAGCGTGAGCTGGTTGCGCAACGTGCGTGTGTGATTGAATCGAATTTCGAACAAGTACGTGACACGCCACGATTTATGGCGTTGGCGGCGCGGTATCCGATACGCTTTGTGCAAGTGCATGTGGTATGTGATGGTGCTACCCTGTGGCAACGGCATCAACAGCGCGGGCAAGACGGCAGTCGTCATCCAGGTCATCAAGAAGGGGCGGTAGCGCTTGAGTTGCGCGAACGTCTATTGTTGGGGCGTGAGAATCCGCTCGAATTGCCAGGGGCGTATATCCAAGTCGATACGACAGATTTACAAAAAATAGACTACGACGCTGTCTATCGTGCGATACAACAAGGATTTGCCGATGGAAGAACGTTCGCATGATGTACAACAACCATCTCCTGTCCACTGGGTCCTAACGACGCTTGGACACCTTGCACTTGCTGGCGCACCTGAGCCGCCTGTGATGATGAGTCATGCGGCGTGGAGTGTACTAGCCTATATGGCTTGTGCAACGCATCGACAACCTATCCCTCGTGAACGCATTCAACAAGAAGTCTTTGACGAAGTGAATCAGGGCGCCCATACGGTGCGCAACGCCATCTATGTACTGCGTAAATGGCTTGGTGCGGCCATCGTAGTCACAAGGACGCACGTCGCTTTGGCGCCGTGGGTCTCAGTGATGGCAGATGTAACGGCGTTTCTTAATGAAAGCCAGTCGAGTGCAACCAACTCACAACGTATGCGAGCTGTTGCGCGCTACCACGGGCAGTTCTTGGTCAAACCACAATATGGTTGGGCTCGCGAGATGGCACACCATCTGCATGAGCGCTATGTGAATACGCTTGCCGCATTGCTTGATATGGATGCTTCGCAGGGGCGATCGCGTTGGTTACTGTTGTATGCACAGCGCTTTGTGGATGCACGTGAATGGGATTTTGTTGCACATGAACGTCTGATTCGATTGTTACTGGCGAATGGTCAGCCCTTACATGCCCAAATGCAAATAAGTGTGGCGCGTCGTTGTATTGATCCGATGCCAGTTGACTGGATCGAGCGAATGGAGCGTCTGGTAATGCAGTCGCATCAGCACGCACCGATAGACTTGGTACCGATGTGCACTGAACGCGTGACACATAGCGAGCAAGTCCCACTTGTGAGCGAGATTACGCTACTTGATACACTGAGAATGATGTGGCAAACGCATTTGCAAGGTGTGCCACAAACGGTGTTGATTCATGGTGAGAGTGGGAGCGGCAAAACGCATCTCCTCAAAGAGTTTGAGCGCATGCATGCTGATTGTCGGGTTGTATGGTTTGGCCGATCACCTGGGAGTGTAGCAGACGACACAGTGTATCGTCGCTTGCAATTTGTGATAGCCCATGATGCTGACTTGCGCGAGCAGGTGATGCAGGTCTATGCGCAATTAACTCCGGCTCAAAAACGGAGCTTGGCTACAAGCCCATCCCAATCTCAATCGCTTACGAATGATGCGAACGTGCCGTATGCGCAACGATATGATGCGTTAATCACTGGATTTATGCGGTTTGTGGCCAATCAACCACTCGTGTTGATTGTTGATGATGCGCCTGTAGCGCTGGTGCAAGAGATTGCTGAGGTAGCGCGTCAGGCTCCACAAATGATGGTAATTGTGACCTGTGAAGAGGATGTTCAGCAATCTACGACAGCGCGCTATCAATTATCTGCCTTGCCACCAGCAGATGCCCAATCGTTGGTGCAAGCGCTTTTATTGACTAAAGTCCCTGCAGAAATCAGCGATGAACTATGCAACGGTCGGCTTACCGTGTTGCAGTTGCGGACCAAGATTCACCATCTTTTGCATTCAGGCCAACTTACATGGGATGTCAACCACGAACAGTGGCAATATGTGCCGTTACCTATCCCTGA
>JBKCLM010000129.1:0-7119 GCA_046300655.1 Chloroflexota bacterium
TGCCGCCGAATTGTACGTTACAGATAAGTAGAGAATAGGAATTAATCCATGCGAATGATAGTAAAGTTGTTGATGTGGTTGTTGATTGTTGGGGTTGTGATTGTTGCGATGGTGTATGGGGTCGATGCATTGCGTACGTCATATTTAGGCATGTTGTTGGGTATGTCCCCAAGTGTGACGCAATCAACACCGCAAGTTGTAAATAAAGGGTTGATGGTAGATGCATTGAAGAAAGAGCCCAAAATAATGGTGGCTGAACAGGATTACACCATCACGTTTACCTTACCGAATGAAGTGCACCAGCGTATGCTTGATATGGCACAAAACGACAAAACGTTTCTTGATAAAGTTTCATTGGCGAAAAGTAAGATTGATAACTTCTTCATTGGTGACTCGATTGAAATGACGGCCAAAGGACGCGTTGTCTTGGTGGTTGATACAATATCAATAAGTACAGAAGATGTTGTGCAGGATGAAAATACGATCACTATCACTGTGCCACCAGTGCGAGTATATGATGTGGTCGTTGATCAGGATGTATCAGTGCCAATTGAACGTGATCGCGGCGTTTGGCTCAAGCTGATGGATATCGATGAATTGCGCAATCAAGCGCAAGCATCAATTCGACAGCAAATTATGGATCAAGCATGTGCTCAAGATATCATGGCCCAAGGACAGTCTGCAGCACCAGAAGCAGTCAGGTCCTTGATTCAGGCAGTCGTCCCTGATAAGACGATCGTCGTGAATGTTGATACGGCACCCTGCGCCTTGCCCAAGTAACCCCCCCATCCACCCCCCGTGTGTCATCGACACACGGGGGGTTACTCCGTCTCCTCGCCCTCAACGACAATTGCCGCCGCACAGCGTTGCTTGACGGGGCAGTTGTCACAAATCTGCCGGCCAAAGCCACCGAGGGTATCGGGGAATAGCTGGTACTTGCCGTAGTTTTGCTTGGGTAATACATCACGACTGATGATATACCGCAGTGCTTTGTCGTGGAGCGTGCGCTCTGCATCATCGAGGTCTCTCCGCGTACTGCCCTTCATTGTGTACAACCATTTATAGCTGGTTTTGTCTTGGCCAACTGCCGCATGTTGCTCGTACGTCATTTTGATGCCGTCACGCATCTGTGGCCACATTAACTGCACCGTTTGTGCATCGGCCTCCGGGGCATAATCGCGATACGACTGCCGTTCGGTTGCCCCTTTAAAATTGCCGTACAACATGCGCTGATGATGCTCAGCACGGTAGCTAATACTACTCCCAAGTGCCCACTGCAACACAAAGCGCCGGCCACACAACACCCAGGCCGATCCTGCCTCACGCGGAATCGATTGCCAGATCTGCCGACTCAATTCGTCGTTCACCGATGCGTCGTGGTGCTTATATAACGTCGAGTATTTGCTGTTTGTGCGTGTGGCCTTCTGCTTGTATCGATCCACAGCGATACCACCGATGTGCTGATGGATATGCGGTGCGACTGTGGCACGTACCGTGCTTTGAGCCAAGAGCTGGAGCACCGCCGCCCGATTGCGCTCTTCGCCAGCAATCTGGCGAATCCAACTGATGGTGATTGGCGCCTCGATGCCATCAAGTGCCACCCACAGCGTGTATACATTGCGAATATGCGCACATTCTTGTAATGCGTTAAACACCTGAATCGCCATGTGCGATTGATCGGCAAAGTGGTTGACCTCAAAAGGCCAGCCGATACTCGCCTCAACCGTGGGGAACACCCCGTCGGCCATGTTGGCGATGTGAATCGGCTCCCTGCTCCGCGCAAAGCTGAGCGCATCCAGGGTCTGTAACGACCGTACCCGTTGATGCTCTTCCTCGTCGAGTTCGTTCTGTCCCAAGGCGGCAGGTTGGCCCAACACAATTTGCACGGCCTCGATGACGGCTTCGGTATAAAATCGCCCTTGGAATGAGCGGTCAAACCAATGCAGACGCTCGAGCACTTGGGTGCGATCGGCAGGTGGCAGGTTTTTGAGGCCGTGATTGAGTTGGCGCTGTAATACTTCAAAATGTTGATAAATCTCGATGGTGTCGCTGTCACACAACTGTTCAATCACGGTAAGAATTGTCTCAATCGCATCGGCGACATGTCGTGCCTCATCGTCGGTGATGTCGACCCACGACACCAGCCGGTAGTGGTTGCGCGCGGCATTCTTGAGGCGTTCTTTGTCGTTGTGGTTGGCCTTTTTGGGGCCAATACGTCCGGCGAGTGACTGCAGATGACAGAGTTGCCGCGCCCGACTGCGCCACTCGTCGGTCGTCTGACAATCGGCAAAGAACGGCTCGACCCGTTGCCAGACCTCGTAGAGATGCGCCGGCGCCGGCACATAGCCACTCGCCAGCATGTCATTGACATGGGAGGTGCCAATCTCGATATCGTGACGGTAGGTGTGTGGCCATGTCTGATGGAGCCGCGTCAGAAAGATGCCCAACGGTAGGTCGGACATGTCGACGACAGTATGTTGACTCGCCTTGTCGAGCCGTTGGAAGTAGCGCCGAATTTGGTCGGGTGCCGCCGCATATAACTGTGGCGTATAGCGCTTGCTAAAGCGATTATACGAACTCGTCTCATCCATGGCACTGACAAATTGCGCGGGCGTTTGATACTCGATGAATGCCAATGTGGTAGCCTCAGCGTGAACTGGCGCCCCGCGAAACCCTGCCAACAAGAGCTGCGCATTGGCTAACGGCTGTTCTTTACACGGCATGGTCAGTGGTGCGGGGAGGTGCCACTTGGTGTCATAAAAGATGCGCCAACTCTCGAATGCCGGATTATCGCCATCGTCGTGCATCACCCAAATGATTGGGATATCGGTTTGTTGTTGTAGTAGCCGGAACAGCGCCCATTGCACTGGCGTGTAACTGTGAAACCCATGCAACACCAACGCGGTTCGTTGCGCCGGCTGCCAGACGGTGCGCCATAGCTCTGCCATAATGCGTGCACCGAGTGCCGATTGGGCATCATCAACGTCCCAATACACGTTGCGCATCCACGTTAGCTCGGGGATGCGTTCTTCAAGCTCGCGCCACAGTCCAACAACCCACTGCATGAACGCATCGGTCTCTGCAACCCGCATATCGTCGGGTGTTAATCCGCTATCAATCAGGGTGCGAATGCTGTCACGCACGGTGTAGCGCGCCTCATAGATGGCCTTGATATACGTCGGTATCGGCTCTGGTGTGGCATTAATGCGCTCAACAATAATGTTGGTGGCCGTAATATTGTGATGGAAGCGCTGGATGTGACTGCTCTTCTGCCAAGCATTCAGTTGGTCAGCAAAATCATCGGCGGTCACCGACGGGAATGTCCGAATAACCTCTTTGATGCGTTTGAGTTGCAGCTGATTCGCGTTAAATTGACTCGTGAGATTAGCGATACCACTCGGTGTATCGTTGGTCTTGCGCTGGTGAATGGCGTGGGCGAGCGCGTCTTGGTGCACCTCCAACTGCGCACGATGCGCAATATGTTCAATCAGCTGCATGAGTGTATGCACGGTGATGCTGATACCATCGCTTTGGGCAATGGCGTGTCGCAAGGATGGAGTGGCAGTGATGTGGACGACATCGCCCCATTGATGCCCGAGGCCAAGTAAGGCGTCCTGAATGTATTCGTGGCGTATGCTGGCAAGGCGAATCACGTTATGCATGCGCATCTCCTTGCAGGATTCCCTCGCCGATGGCGAGTAACTCTGCCCAAGATTCTACTTGTGGCGTAAACAGCGTATTGCCTGATTTGTTGGCACGTTTAATTTGATCCGTCAGTTTATACAGATTTGTGGGGCGATAGTAGACCAACTTCTTGCGGGCGCGCGTCATCGCCACATATAGCAATCGCGTCTCCTCTTTGATGACTTCTGCTTGATCGTTGTCCCATATTCTGTCGTTGCGCGTGGTATTTGAGAAATACAATTTTTTGTTGACATAAATAGGAGTGGACCAGTGCCAAACTACCAGGCGTGTGTCCGTGTACCGCGGATCAATCACCACGTGGTAATCGGTCCGTTCGCGATCGCGGGTAAATGAGACGGTTGTCTGTGGGATCAGCACAAAATCGTACTCGAGCCCTTTTGATTTGTGCACGGTAATGGCGGTGATGGTGCCAGCGTTGGAATGGGCGTGCTCGTCGTCATCGAATGGCTCATCGACATCAAAGTTGGTGGCGATTTGGATGCGCAACCATTCAAGAATTTGGCGCAGTGAGGTTTGGCTTGTACCAAACGCATCATCGATCAACGTCAACAAATAGGTCAAACAGCGGTGATAGCGCTGGCGCTCCACGTCATAGATGCGTGCACGCTCCTCATCGCTCTGCGTCGCATCAATGCTGCTGATTTGTACGTCGTTGCGCTCGGGCCTGAGGATGTTTTGACACTGCACAATAAACGAAATCGCCGACATTTTGTGCAACATGCTGGCAAGCGACATGACTCGATCGCGGTAATGTTCAATATCTTCGCGATAGAATGACCGATGTGTGGCAAGATGCGCAAATCGGCTTGTCCAGTCATACACGGTGGGTGGTTTTTGTTGCCAGATGCTGTTGTCATCAATGAAGTCAATATCTTTTTTGCGCTCCCAACTCATGCCGACGCCCCAGCGCGTATCAAGCAGCTCGAGAATCGCCGCATCGTCGCTCGGCGTTAATACGGCCTCAAGCAACACGCGTAGTTCACGCACCGCCGGGGTCTGAAAGAACTGCCCACCCACGCGTAACTCACATGCGATGCCGTGTTTGCGCAAAGCGCGATGGAAGCGCAATGCGCCGTTATTGGTGCGCGTCAAAATGGCAATGGACGCGTCTGGATGCTCACGCCGCCACGTTTTGATTTGTGTGACTGTTTTGTGCTCGATATCGTCGTCTAGGCTATTCTCATTATTTACCTCGTCTGTTTTGTGTTGGCGGAATGCGACAAACTCTCGTGTGAGCGCTTCGCCGACGTCTTTTTTGGAGATGCGCGACTCAAGGCGGTCCTCATCATCTTGGGTACGGTTGTAGTTCAGCCATTTATGCGTATTCCACTGCACAAAGTAGGTATGAAACGAATCGAGCAGTTTGCCGTCGGAACGAAAGTTGCGCACGAGCGCATACTGATCGAATTTCGGTAGGTTTTTGTCTTGCATGCGCTTTTGGACAACCTCAAACGCATTCCCCTCGGCACCGCGGAATCGATAAATGCCCTGCTTGGCATCGCCAACGATGCACAGGCGACTTTCGAACAACAAGCGCATCCGCACCAGGAGATCCATCTGCACGCCATCAGTATCCTGAAACTCGTCGATGAAGATGTAGCGCAAGGGTTGTTTGATGGGCAAGTTGTATGCGTGGAGTTGTTCGAGCACATATACGGCGGTTTGGATGAGTTGATTCGTCGGGATGGTCTGATATTTCATGCATTCGTGCTGAAAGCGCACGCGGGTTTGTTCGACAATTTGATGCACAATATCGACGACAACTTCTTCGGACTGATAGTCTTGTGATTCAGTAAAATGCCACGACATGTGGGCTGACAGGGCATCCACCTCAGCCTGGTGGAGTTGTATCATCGGCACGCCGTTATTCTCGAGGGTATCCCAGATGCGCTTGATAATTTTGTGCCATTGTTGCACCTGTGGCATGTCGGTACGATTGGGGCCAAATGGTTCAAGTCGTTGCGCTAATTCTGCTTCGACTATCCGCTTCCACTCGTGAGTGAGTTGCCCCACCTTAAAGAGCGGATTAATCCCGAGCAACGCCCCGTTTTGTTGAATAATCCGCTTCGCAAACGCGTGAATCGTGACAATCTGCGCTTGGCCTAGCTGCATCAGCCACACCACGGCTGGGTGTACATACCGGCTGGCCAAGCGTTGCCGGAGCATGATGGTGCGCGCGATACGGCTACGCATCTCGCGGGCGGCCTCGCGGGTAAAGGTAATCAGGCTGACTTCTTTCATCTGCAACGGTTGGCCACTACGCGGCACACTCAGCAGGTACATCAGGCGCTCGGCCATGGTCTCGGTTTTGCCAGTGCCCGCGCCCGCACTCACCAACACATCGTGTGCGGCGGGCGCATGCACCACGCGGTATTGGTGGATGTTGATGCCCTCAAATCCGGGTGGGCCGGCATAGCGCCCAGCCTCGCTTTTGAGTGGCTCGTTGTGGGCTGCGTGGGCGACGCCGTCCACCTCCCAATACGGCGCAATCGCGGGCATGTCGGGATTAATCGACCACTCAACAAAGCGCGCCTCGAGGAAGGCGCGATACACCGTGGGGATATTATCGCCAAACGGGTTGTGTGTGCTGTAGACAAAGACCCTGATGCCGTAATAACAGAGCCCGAACACTGTGTCCATGTCGGGCACCGTGAGTGATTCACTGGTTGCATACAACACTGAATAGCGCGGCACATGCGTCAGTCCGAGTTGTTTGGCCAACACCTCGAGGCCGTGCCACGGATTTGAGGCCACCACGTTGAACTGTAGTTGTTGGCCGGCTGGTATGGGCGCAGGCGCCGGTCGGCGAGTCTGGCGCTCGATGTCAACCAGTGTCGTCACCCCATCACCATTACGCTCATGGTCAACCAGTGTGTCATTGGCAAGCTCGGGGTCTGTAGCATCAATCACCGGCTCATGCTGGATTGCCAGTGTCGGCTGTGCCACCTGATTGATGTCCGGGCCATCGCAGCGTTCCATGATGTTAACCGGCCAGTAGACGACGGTTTGGCTGGTGCCGTCGGCGAAGGTTTTGCTGCCACGGCGCCCATGGCGATGAATCAGATCGAGCGTCGTGGTATACCACTGGCCATCATTGACGGCGTCGCCGTGCTCGTAGAGCGCTACCTTGACGACAAATCCCTCATCGTGCTGAGTTTTGCGGTAATCCTGATAATTGCGCAACGGCATCCAGTGCTGAGCGTGACCGGTCTCGGGGTGGATGTCTGCGCGTCGCCGTGACTTGACCTCCCACAGCACACTCTGTCCATCGCGCGAGGCACGGATATCGGGTGCCACCGCCACGCCTTGCCCGCGCGGCAAGATGGTGACGGGCGCTTTGGTCAGTGGCGTATTATTGAGCAAATCCATCTGGAGTACGACGGCGTAGCCTTGGTTGGCCAACCACTCCGCCCA
>JBKCLM010000130.1:0-2654 GCA_046300655.1 Chloroflexota bacterium
ACCGTCGGTGCCGGTCACTCGCATTCACTCGCTGTCAAAAACGGCAGAGTCATCGCCTGGGGGCGCAACACGTGGGGCCAAACCAACGTGCCAAGCACACTCACCAACGTCATCGCTGTCGCCGGTGGATTCGACCACTCAATGGCCTTACGGAGCAACGGCACCATCGTCTGTTGGGGTCGCAATCACGAAGGGCAATGCAGAATTCCTGCTGGTCTCAAGGATGTCGTTAAAATCAGTGCCGGTGTCAGCTATTCGATGGCGCTCACTCGTGACGGTAAACTCTTTGCCTGGGGTCGTAACGACTATGGCCAAGCCAAAGTACCAACTGACCTGAGTCCAGTTGGGGCTATGTCAGCCGGCTATGTCAACTCCGTCGTCGGCATGCGTGACGCCAATGTCCGTGCATTCGGCAATGCCATGCATGGCTCACTGGTCTCACGTACACCAACGGTTGTCCCGTAATAACGGGTACTCGTATGACTACGTGCCTCCTCATATGTCGAATACCTGACATATGAGGAGGTATTGTATTCGTTTACACATTCTTACAATTTCATCAATTATTTAACCATATTTAACCATATTTTTATTGTATTATGAAGGTCATGATTACCAATTAACATATGGTGAACAAATATGCAATCAATACGTTTAGATAAGGTTTTTTACATATTATTCAATTGATATATCACTCATATTTCTCAACATTTACATTACTGTATATCATTTGAATGAGATTTTATCATCAATTATCAAGAAGGAGCAGTATGCAATTTTCATCGTGGTTCAATGGAGTAATGATGCTCGCTATTATAAGCGCCCTCATTGTGGGACCGCCACCACCACCCACGCATGCACAAACAATCCCTACTACCACCAATCCGACCATCAATACCGCCAATGGTGGCGTACGCGTGATTAGCAATACGTCATTCGAGCTCCAGAACAATAGTGGTATGATCTGTGAGAGTCAAATGCGCGGCTGGCTCACAACACATCCACTGAATGGTGGATGTCGCGTTTTTGAGGTGTGGAACAAAAACGCCGCCCACGAAAGTTTGATAGGTGCAGGTGCACCAAATGGTACCTATTACATAGAGTTAAATGCATTCACCGTATCAATGGCCTATCAGCCAATTTGTATGGTTGGCGGCGAATCGTTTGACTTTCAGTTCTGGCATCATGTGCGCTCGTGGTCAGACACCAACGAAGTCGAATTCCGCTTTGGTATTCCCACCGGATTAGACGCAGGCTCAAAAAGCGCTGACTCGTATGCACGTCAAGTCTTGCGCGGACGCAATGTCCTCGGTGCGAGTGGCAGTACTGCCACAGCAAGCGTAACAAATTACACCGGCACTACCGCAAGCGGAGCTCAGGTCTACGACACACCCCTCAAAAACTGGGTACGCTTTTATGGCACCCACACGATTCCCAGCGATTTTGGTGGCATCCGCAACCTCGGCTTCTTTGGTATCTCACCGGCTGGCGCCTCAGCCAATTTGCTCGACTCCATCGAAATCAACTTAGCACCGATTATCGACTTTGGCACGAGCCGCGATGTCAGCGCCAACGAACAAGCCACACCGACATCTATCCGCATCCGTATCAATGGACGTGTCGAAGCAGATACCAAAATTCTCCTGCGCCAAAAAGATGGAACAGCAACACCAGATACTGATTTCACACTTGGGACACCGACCAATGCCATCTACGGCAATGGCACAATCACCCATACCGCAGGCAGCAACGAATGGCTGATTACCATACCTGCAGGCGATTATGATGGTGGTATGGTGGCCGCAAATAACGTGAGTGGCATCACCATTCCCATCACATATGACTATGACATGGTCGTCGAAGGGACCGAGTATACCTGGTTTGAGATTGCTGATCCCGGTACTGATACCTCGTCGACTAATTGGACCAAGGGTGATCCGATTTGTGATGGCTCATCGAAGCTCGATGGTGTCGTATATACCATCACGAATGTGAACCCCACATCAACGCCAACCCAAACACCCACCAACACGTTTACACCAACCCATACGTTCACGCCAACCCACACCTTTACACCGACCCATACGGCCACTAGTACCTCCACGCCAACCCACACCTTTACACCGACCCGTACATTCACACCAACCCAGACTTTTACCCCAACCCGTACATTTACCCCTACGCATACGCACACGTTCACTCCCACTGACACAACTACTCCAACATCGACGTTTACCAGTACCCCAACATTCACCAGCACACCAACATTCACACCCACGCCCCATCCATTTGCCATCAAGGACGTTGCCGTCGGTGCGTCATTCACCCTTGCAGTTCTTCATAACGGCACCATGGCCACCTGGGGCTTTAACCGCGAGGGTCAAGCCAGTCTGCCACGCTGGATGGCCACCAAACCCGTCGATCAAGTTGAGGTTGGATCCAACTATGCCGTGGTCCTCGGCACTGATGGGCGTGTCTATGGCTGGGGCGCCAATGATTTTGGCCAGATGCGCATCCCAACCGCAGCCACCAGCGGTGTCCGCGAGATCTCGGCCAGCCTTGGCCACATCATGGCCATCAAAACCAACGGTGACCTAGTCATTTGGGGGCGCAACGACTTCAAACAACGTGAGGCACCACTCGCTGCACTCAAG
>JBKCLM010000131.1:0-9949 GCA_046300655.1 Chloroflexota bacterium
GTCATACATGTCTCACATGTGCGTGGGGTCTGGATGGGCGCACAAGCAGTGCGCCCATCTGTATATGGTCATACATATCTCATACATGTGTGGTCGGTAAGGGCGGTTCGCGAACCGCCCCGACAATATGATCTCTCCCGCACAGTACACGTGCAAGATGCATCCGTAAGGGCGGGTCGCGGACCGCCCCGACAGACCATCCATCACGTGTATGTAATCTGCACGTCCATCAACACGGTGTCATCAGTAAACCCATGCGGCATCGGGTACATCATCGCTTTGAGTGAGAAGTTGTAGATTTTTTGTGCCTTTAGTGACTCAAGCACGTCACGTAGGTCGTGTTTGGCTGATGTTTCGGCACCACGGTATCCGAATAATACGCGCGATTGGCGTTTTTGACAGGCTAGAACAATACGTTTGTGGAGTTGCGCAATGCCAACGACCGTGTATTCTGGCTCGAGATAAGCGAGCCCGGTTTTTTGTTGAATTTGTTGAATGGTGTTTCGGAGCCGAGGGAGTGCGCGCCCTAATTGATGTAAATGCTCGCGATACTGCATATGTGAATGGGGGAATGGCTTTTGTCCAGGTAGTTGGGTGATTTTGTGAGTGTGTTGCAACTCTTTGTCGTTAAGCAAATAAAAGCGATACACACTAAACGGTGTGTGTTGATCTTCCACCGTACTCCATGTACTGTCGATGTGATACCAGTAATTGTCGAGTTGGACCATGTTCCAGGCATGTGCCTCAAATTTGCCGATGCCTGTGACGACTCGACAAGGGATTGCAGCTGCGTTGCACAAGTGCCAAAACAGACTTGCATACCCGCTACATACTGTAGATTTGTAATGTAGCCCGTCAAAGGCCGTGCGCCGTTTAAGCGATTGATCGTACTGCACGTTTGTGGTTATCCAATCATGAATTGCCATGATTTTTTGATGGAGATGCATCGATGGTGTAGTAATCTGAGTGATGATTTGTTGTGTTTTTTGTTTGACATAATTTAATTGTGTCAGATCTTCAAGGTACGTTATTTCGAGGGTGAGCAGAGTTTTGGTGGTGTAGACGATGGAGTTTATTTGATAATGAGCGATAGCATGAAAGTGCGGATCAGATGCGCCATGAAGTAATTCCGCAATGAGTTTTGCGGTATCAGGAATGCGTTTTTTCTCATCGTAGGTAATTTGAAAAGCAGCCATGCGTTGTTGGAGCATGGTATCGATAATTGTGCCGATGCCGGCCATGGTTGTGGCGTTGAAGTGTGGTAGTTGTTGTGTCATAACTTACATTATAAATGGTATGATACTCACGGGTTTCATGCAGATATTTGGAGAGTTACAATGCCGTACAACGCACATGGGGACCGGTATGCTAGCATGCGCTACAACCGGACTGGCAAAAGCGGGCTAAAATTGCCTGCTATTTCGCTTGGTTTGTGGCATAACTTTGGTGGCGTTGATCGTTATGAGACATCACGGGCGATGGTGCTTTCTGCCTTTGATATGGGCATCACGCACTTTGATTTGGCAAACAACTATGGTCCCCCGGCTGGTTCGGCCGAGGAGACGTTCGGCCAGATTATGCAACACGACCTCAAGCCGTACCGTGACGAGATTATTGTGTCGTCGAAGGCGGGTTATTACATGTGGCCTGGCCCGTACGGTGAATGGGGCTCGCGCAAGTATTTGGTGTCGAGCTGTGACCAAAGCCTCAAGCGCATGGGTCTCGACTATGTCGATATTTTTTATCATCATCGCCCAGATCCCGACACCCCACTCGAGGAGACGATGCAGGCACTCGATTACATCGTACGCAGTGGTCGTGCCTTGTATGTTGGTCTCTCGAACTATCGTCCAGAGCGGGCCAAAGAGGCGTTTGCCATTCTGAAGCAGCTTGGGACGCCATGTGTGATTCACCAGCCGTCATACAACATGTTTGATCGCTGGATTGAAGATACCGGGTTGATTGATCTGCTCGGTGACGAGGGTGTTGGATGTATTCCATTTTCACCACTGGCTCAGGGTATGTTGACCGACCGTTACCTCGGTGGTATCCCAGATGGGTCACGTGCTTCTAAGCCACATGGCTTCTTGAAGCCGACTGGTGTGACCGAGGAGAAGTTGGCCAAAGTGCGCAAGTTGCAGGCGATGGCACACGAGCGTGGCCAAAACACGGCACAACTCGCACTCTCGTGGGTGCTCCGTGATGCGCGCATCACCTCAGCCTTGATTGGTGCGAGCTCGGTCGACCAAATCAAAGAGGCGGTTGGCGCATTGGTGGCACCTTCGTTAACCGCTGAGGACTCAGCACGCATCGAGACCATTCTGCGCGGATAGTACGTGACGAAGCGAGGGCGATGTGTTGGCGCGTATTTTGATTTTTCTCGGGGTGCCTTTGACGATTTTGCCGTTGGTATTCCGTTTTGCAGTGCTGAATGCGACGAGCATGGCCGAGCAAAAAGCATTCGGTCCTGTGGTTGATCAATATGCACACCACTCGTCGCCCTACCTGTTGATTGCTGTCAATGTAGGTTTGGTCGTTGGCCTTATTCCACTGATTGTAGGTGTGTTGTTGCTTGTGCGCGAGCGCATGCGTACCAAATAATAATCCCCCCTGCGAC
Organism: Chloroflexota bacterium; assembly: GCA_046300655.1. Taxonomy (GTDB): domain Bacteria; phylum Chloroflexota; class Chloroflexia; order Chloroflexales; family Roseiflexaceae; genus UBA965. Next base: position 2,618 of record JBKCLM010000131.1, read on the forward strand.
TTGTATTACCCAGTCGCAGGGGGGATTTTTTATTGTAGACTACTGATTTTTTGTTGCATGGTGTGCGCTGATTGTGTATCGAGTGTGCCGACAATAAAGTCACAGCGCCATGAGGATCCTCCTGCAATGCTCTGGAGATTGCCTTTGGCCTTCTCGGCGGTATATCCCTCAGGTTCAGCGGTAGCAGGCATCGAGAATCCGAGGCAATCTTGATCTGGTGTGCGCGAAATCCAGCGAATACAATACGGCAACTGCTCTGGGCGATGGGCGACATAATCCGCTGTGCCATCGGGCATTCGTTGCATACTGTGTGCCCACCCAGATGAGTCGCTGTTTGGTTTGATGGTGAATACCACCTCAGGGTCAAATCCGAGCCCGGGCGTCAAGCTATTTGCGGGTGCTGGATTGCTGGCTAACTCATCGATGAACTCTTTGTAGCCGGGCGCAGGAGTGATATGTGATGGGATGCTCTTGCGCACTTTTATTTGTGCTGGGGTATTTGTTGCGCTCGTGATGAGCTGGGCATGGTCTACCGGACGGAAGTTGATGTGTGCTAGGTACATCAAGTCCATTGGTGTTTGCTTGAGGTTGTTGATGCTCAAACACACTGTGAAAATGCGTTTGTTGGCATATAGACGAATCTCGGGCGTGGCCACATAGTTGTCTTGGAAGGCGACCGTATAGCGAAAATGGCCACTGATCCCGATATAATCACCGTTCACGTCGTTGCCAATCGTCAACCACGCCTGTTGATATCGAGCATTAGGGAGTTCACCATGGAGTGGATGGGTATCATTTGATCCTGGTACGCCCATACGCGTTGCACCACAATGAATGAAAAATCCACCGTATGTGTGTAGGTAGGTCGTGGTGGGATACGGTTGATCAAACATTGATTTCATTCCTAAACTCCGGCCATCCATACGTGCCGACCAAATTTGTTGCCCTTGGAACGGCAGAACGACCAGCTCGCCATACTCATTGCGCAAGCGGACGGCAGCAACGCCACTATCAAATTTGAAGGTTGATGCAGTGAATGTGCCTTGTGTGACTATCTCGCGTTCACGCTCGCCAAACATGGTTTCATACAATGAGACAACAGTCTGCATGGCTACTCCTTTGGATACATAAAGTGAATTAATTGTACGACAGGATTAGTTGGTGTCGATTGTAACTTGAACACCATGAGGGCAAAATCCACTATCGATGCGTACGATGTGTGGGAGTTCGTTGACGATTTGCATCTGCATCATTAGACGTTTGGTCGGGTTGTCACTTGCGATCACAGAGATTGATCCACCATCACCACCTGCACCATTGACTTTCCAACCCCATGCATCGTGTTGTTTGGCAATCTCAATGATGTGCTTAGCGGTGTGGCTTACGAGCTCGGGATGCAACTGTGATTGCGCCTCAGTATTGTGGATGTGCTGCGTGGCGAAAGCGCGTAAATCGTTGTGTCGCAGGGCGTCAGCGGCATTTGTAGCGGCGATACGCATTGGTTCTAGGGCAAGGACACTTGATTGTTCGCGCGTAATGCGAGCAATAACTTGTTGGTGGATATCTGACGATCGATGAGGTGTGCCGTAGTAAAACAGTGTGTGTTGTTGGTTGAAGGCGGCGATGAAAGCATGATTCAGATGAATGTGTTCGACGGTAGTTGATGGGTAATCAGTGATGGTGATGAAGTTTGCCCCGCCGTACGCCGCTCCAATCTGGTCTTGGACGCCACTTTGTTGGCCAAGATGGAACGTCTCGAGGCGATGCGCGCGAAGGGCTAACTCATTGGCTGATCGCACAGTGTTGTTGCAGGCCGAAAGTGCAGCCAGTAATGCCACAGATACTGCGGCAGATGTGCCGGTTGAACTCCCTGGCGGCATATCAGCATCGATGGTGATAGTGTATGCGTGTCCCTTTGGTAAAGGAATTTCGTCAGTTGCGACTGCCAATAATGGGTGACTTAAACGGGCTTCATCCAACGACAATATTTGTTGGTAGTTACGCACATCAAACACAATTTGTGTGTCTACAGATGGTTCGGTGCGAATTGTAACGTGTACTAAGCGATTGATGGCAATACTTGTGACATATCCAGTTCGGGCAAACCAAGTATCGGTCCAGCCACCTACGTCACAAACGCGTACCGGTGCGTACGCCGATATTGCTTGCGGTATGCCAGTATTCATGGTGCTTACTCTGCTGCTTTATTCAATCGTTGACGGAATGTCTCGGTTACTCTTACGTAATGGGATTTCGGGTAGAAATAGCGCTACAAGGATAAATGATAGTGCTACGAGCCAGATTGCATCTTGGTAGATTTGACGGATACTTGTGGCAAAGGCGCGTTGTAACGCTGGCTCAACTTGCGCGTTGATTGGCGCTATTTGTGCAAGTGTATCACGCTGATGTTGCTCAAGTTGGAGTATCCAATCTGCTAATGAATCGGTAGTAATCGTGTTTGATGTGATCGCATCTTTTAGTGATTGAGGAGGATACATGTTTGCCAGTAGCGGTGCAGCCATTGAGGTGTCACCATTGGCCAACTGTGTCAGTTGAATAATTGTTTGTTGGTGAATACGTGCGACGTCGTTTTCGATCAGTTTAATTGGCGAGACGTCACTTGCTTGTTCGGTGCCAATAGCATTGCGAATTGCCCGATTGTCGATCGTCATACTCTGCTGCATCTCTGCAGGGAGTTGCGCCATGATTGGTTTGAGTTCAACGGTTATTTGGTGCGTCAGTGTGGTTGTTAGGATAACTCCAAACACGGCAGCTCCGACAGCTTGGCCAAGTTGTTGGAAGAACTGACGATTTGCCACTGCTGTCCCGACCAATGCATATGGAATTGCATTTTGCATGGCAAGATTGAGCAGTGGCATGACTGGACCGAGTCCGACTCCGAGGAGAAGCATGCGCCAAATCACGTCACCTGTTTGCATGTCGACATTCAGCTGTGTCATTGTATAAAAACCAATTAACATAATGCTAAAACCAATTAAAATAAACGGTTTGTACCGGCCAGTGCGTGCAACCAACTGCGATGCAACAATGCTCCCAACAACAAAACTCAACATTAGTGGTATTTGAGCACTGCCTGCCTCAGTAGCGCTGACGCCGAGCGAGTTGACCATGAAGAGCGATATGAATAAGAATGCACCAAAAAACGCTGCGCCGTTCAAAAATGAGGTGAACATGGTAATACTAAATAACTTGCCTTTAAACAGTGTCAAGTTGATGATTGGGGCAACAGCTTTGGTCTCTGCGTACAAAAAGATTATCGTGCCGATTGTTGCCATACTGAAGAGACCGATAATCAGTGGTGAGTTCCACGCGTGAGTTTCTTTGTCAAGTGTGAGGGCTAACAGTAGCGGTACCACACTAAAGACTAAACTGATGCTACCAGCCCAGTCGATGACGGCCTCGCCTCCGCGGCGTAGTGACGGCATGCTACGCAAAATAAACAAGAAAGCCACGAGTCCAACCGGTAGATTAACAAAGAATACCCAGCGCCAACTAATCACATCTGTAAGATACCCACCGAGGAATGGTCCAATGATGCTCGATACGCCGAACACCGCGCCGAAGAGCCCCATGTATTTTGGGCGTTCTGCTGGTGAAAAAAGATCGGCTGGAATGGCAAATGCGGTTGACGTTAATGCCGCCGCGCCGATTCCTTGTATGACACGATAGCCGATTAACTGAAAAATATCTTGAGAAATGCCACACAGCATCGAGCCGATCAGAAATATAATAATTCCGCTGAGCAGTATGGCACGTCGACCGTAGATATCGGAGAGTTTGCCGTAGATCGGCACCATCGTCGTGCTTGCCAATAGGTAGGATGTCGAAGTCCAGGCGACATACTCAAGCCCACGAAGTTCGGCGATAATTGCAGGCATTGCAGTCGAGACGATAGTTTGGTCGAGTGCAGACAAAAACAATCCAAGCATGACACTTGCCAGAATGAAGAGTTTGGTGCGATGCGGGAGATCCTCAGCGTAGAATGGTGTGCCCTGCGATGATGTGGCGTTTGTCACTTGACATCCTTGATGAGATAGGGGAGTACATTTGTTATTGCAGTATACAACGATTGAATATCTTCGTTTGGTACAGTGCTCAGTTGTTGATCAAGTTTGACGCTGGTCATGTTGCGTACTGCACTGAGAATGTTTTTGCCTTTTTCGAGCAAAATAATTCGCCGAATACGTCGGTCATTAGAGGCCTCTTGGCGAATTACAAGTCCGTCATTTTCTAAACGGTCAATTAATTGACTTGCACTCCCAAGAGTTAATTTTAGCTGTTGAGCAAGAGTAGTTATAGTAATGCCTGGGTGATGTTCGAGGATTTGGAGTGCCATGAATCGAGGCGGACTAATGTCTTGATCTTGGAGATACTCCATCAAATCGCCGATTGTGTGTACCATGAGAATTCCATTCAACTCGTTGAGTAAATCGACAAGTTGACTTCGGGACACATGATTGTTTGTCATGGTATTTACACTCACTAAACTGACTTACGCACACTCAGACAAGTAGCTTGTTATGCGAATTTTACCTATAAGTTATATGCATTTACCTGGAATTTGTCAAGTATTAGACACTGTGTTGATTCACTTAAATGCTATTTTTTTATTTAATTGCTCAATTTTTCTGACACAACGCAAATTCACCAATGATGAAATATTGATGACACTATTCAAATAATTAAACGTTCCTACTCAACAGCTGTGGCATTCTGTTGTGTTTGTTTCACGCCTATTTTAAAGAGAATAAACAGTGCAGCGCCGAGAAAGTGCAAACCAGCGGCAACAATTAGCGCTGTTGTACTGTCAGTCGTGCGTGCTAGCAAGGTACCTGCGATTGGAGCAATAAGGTTTACGCCAAACATCACCAGCTGGTAGGCGGGCATGACGGCGGATACTTGTCCGGGTGGGCAACTATCAAGCAAAATGTCAATGATGACGAGTTCGATGCCGGCGGTGGCAATGCCCCATAGGGCTGCCACGAAAATCAGCGGTTCCATGCTGCCGACGAGCGCAGTGATGAGCGGGTAGATGCCGAGAGCGATTGCACAAATGCGCAATATGGCCACACGTGCGTTGAACTTTGTGGCGAAATAGGTGCCGAGCGTATACCCAATCAAAAGCGTTACACTCTGGACCATAGATACAGTGCCAATAGCGTTGTCATCGGCATTGAGCGTGCGTACCCAATGCAGTGGAAAGAGTGGTATTGCCATGATTAAACCGGCCTGGAAGACTACTTGGCATATCACAAAAAGGCGAAAGGCTGGGTAATTTTGTAGATAATGACGAATATTGGTCAACGAGCTTTTTAATGATGGAGCATCTGCCTGTATATCACGTCGCTCGGTTGGGACTTCGTATTTGCGTGCTGGAAAAAAGGCAAAAATCGTAAATATTGAGGCTACGCCGATGACGGTTGCATATGCACTGAGGGTGGCATTGCCACTTGCATCGGCATGCGAGGTCAGATAGCGTCCAGCCAAAAATACGGCGATGCCGTTAAATACACCAAGAATCGACCAACGTAAACTCATCAAAAAGTAACGACGAGATATATCGATAATTGATCCCATGACCACATTAAAAACGAGTGTCAACGCAGTCTGGGGCAATGTGGAAAGAGCGACAACAACCAACATTAGGATGACTGCGGTAGGCGCATCAGTAAAAAGTGGAATAAACGCTATCATCGGGTAGCTCAAAAAGACTAACAAGCGACTCCAGGCATACCATGGAATGACGTTGTTAGACTTGTTGATAAGCATGCCAAGTGGAATGGCCAGAAAAATACCGGCTATGGCTGGCATCGACGAGAGCAGTCCAATTATCAGTGGGTCGGCCCCGAGTCGCGTAAACAAGACAGGGATGAAGATGCGCACGCCTTCAACCACGCCAACCCCGAAGCCATCGAGCATCCCACGCGTCATGTTCCGTTCATCGCCGTCACGGGGATTTGTAAGCCAGCCCGGTAAACCTAAGGCACGCAGCCATTGCGTTACATCCACTTGCATCTGTATTCCTTGATAAAACGTATTTGCTATTATAGCAACATACTGCGTTGTTGCAATTACAATAGATATAATTAATATTAATATGATATTATTATAATATCAATTATGATATAATCAAGGGTGTATGGTGGATTCACAACAGCAACGCATACAACAATATTACGATACTACCACTCAATGGTTTATGCGATTTGGCTCGACGCGAAAGCACGGGAGTATTCATCGTGCGTTGTATATTGACCGTTTTGTCATTGATGATCCGACACAAGTCATTCATTATTTGATCAAACAGGCAATTACTACGCATGTTCCTCATGCGCAATCCTTGCTCGATGTAGGGTGTGGAGTTGGCGCATCAATGGTAGCGCTTGGTCGACTGTTGCCACAACTAACCGAGCGAAACGGTGTGACACTTAGTAATGTTCAGGCAGACTTGGGTGTGCGTCAAGGCAACAATGTCATTGTTGCATCGTTTCATTCACTACCATATTCTGACCAAAGTGTTGATGTGGTGATTGCCATTGAGTCGATGATTCATAGTGATCAGCCTCAGTTATTTTGGCGTGAGGTTCGACGAGTATTGCGCCCGTCTGGCATGGTTTTCATTTGTGATGATGTGTTGCGTAATGGTTCAGATTCGATGATTCCTGTCTTTCAAAAGGGCTGGCACGCTCCGAACTTACAGACACTCGAAACCCATATCATGCATGCCGGTCAACAAGGCTTACAGTTGCGTGACTCGGTTGATTTGACTTGTTATTTACGCCTCGTGAATATTCCTGAGCCACTGATGCATGTATTGGCAAAACCATATGATGCTTTTGAGCGTTACCCATTAATTACTTCAACGTTGGGGAGTATGGCACTTCAACACCTTTTGGCGGTGAACGCGGTGTCGTACACGATGATGGTATTTGTGCGCTCATGACTCACACGAAGCCGATTACGTTTGTTGCAGGTGGTACACGTGGCGATGTGCAACCGTATGTGGTGTTGGCGCATGCGTTGCGTCAGCAAGGCATCGATGCTCAGGTGGCGGCGAGTGAACGCTGGCGAGCACTAATAAACAGTATGGATGTGCCGTATCGATTCCTCCCAGCAGACCCAGTTGAGCTGTTGCTAGAACCGCGGTTCCATGCGGCGTTGAGTGTTTCACATGGAATTGGATCAGGCATTCGTGCAACGTGGCAGTATTTGCGCGAGATGCGACCATACGTCAAACGGTTATTGGCTGAAATACCGTATCTTCATGCGGAATCTCGCATGATTGTAGCCGGTGTGGCGTCACAGTGGGTG
>JBKCLM010000132.1:0-24938 GCA_046300655.1 Chloroflexota bacterium
ATACACGTTCGTACGGGCGTCGCTTGCGGCGCCCTGCGTTCAGCGCCCTACACCACCCGATTGGCCAACGGCTCGCCCGCACGCCAGGCGGCCAATTGTCGCACAAGCAGAGCATCGCCCCCGATGGGCCGACCACCGGCCACATGTGGCGTAATCAGCAGGTTCGGGCAGTCCCATAACGGCGAATCGGCCGGATTGGGCTCCACATACGTCACATCAATCGCCGCCGCCCGGATAGTCCCAGCCCGCAACGTGGCCACCAAGGCTGACTCATCGACCGTCTTACCGCGGCCCACATTGACAAACACGCTGGTGGGGTTCATCTGGGCCAAAAACTGGGCGTCGACGATTTTCTCGGTCGCCGGCGTATGTGGCAGAATCGACACCACCCAGTCGGCCGTGGGCAACACACCTGCCACATCACGCATGGCGACCACCGGATAACCGTGGCGCTCGCCCGCCTGATTGGCTACGCCAATCACGTGTGACCCCAAGGCGGTCAGCATCGGCGCCAATCGAGCCGCAATCGAACCAAAGCCGAGTATCACTACCGTGGCGCCGGCCAACGTATACAACTGGCGCGTCACAGGGTGGGCCTGGTCGGCCACCATTTGGCCACGCCAGGTACGTTGTGCTTGCGACTCTGCCAAGCGCTGCATGTCGCGCGCAACATACAGCATCATCGCCAAGGTGTGCTCCGCCACCGGCCCGTCGTGCAACGATCGCCCTGAGCATATTTGCACATGTGGCGCAAATCCCGCTTGTACCACGGCATCAGGCCCGGCTGCCAGCGTCTGGATGAACTTAAGATTGGGTAGTGTAGCCACCGCCGATTGCAAGTTGGCCGCCGGGTTACCCCACACCACCAACACCTCGGCATCCGAATGTGAAGGATCTATCGGCGCGTCGACGTTGTACTCCACAAATGTATCGGTCGTATTGGCCGAGAGATCAAGGGTAATCGTATTAGGGATTAGAACGTTCATACAACCTCGCTTCAACTAGGCAAACCACACCGGTGCTTGACGTGCCTGCTTGGGCGTTACATGCCGATAGAACGAAAGCACCAACACAAAAATTCCCAAACGCCCCCAAATCATCACCAGACTCAACAAAAACTGACTAAGTGACGATGTCTCAGCAAGTAACGATTCACCGACACTCGATGTGGCAAACGAACTAGTGGCAAGGAGCACTGCATCGCCGAACGTCATACTATCCACCAATACTAACCATACGCTACTCACCACCACCACCCCCGCCCCGATGGCCACAATCTGCATTGCCCGCCGAATCACATAGGGCGGCAAGGTCTCACCGAGCAAAGTGACCAATCGGTCACCTTGAAACGTTGCATACCAGGCGCGCAGCACCACAAACAATGCAATTGGCGTTACACCACCGCCCATCGCACCAGGCGCACTCCCAACAAACATCGAGATGAGGAGCCAGACGCGATTGAGCGCCGGCAGACTCGTTATATCGCTCTCAACAAAAATACCTGACGTACGTGCCGAGATCGACTCAAAAAGCGCGCGCACCACACGATCGCCGACACTAATATCTGCGTTGGCGAATTGCCAGTTTGGCGCGCTAAACACGCCAAATGCACTCAAGAGTATCACCGCACCTAACATGATGAGATTGATGCGCGTCTGGATGAAGACGCCGCGCTTCATGCTTATGTCAAACAAAAGTGGTAGCCCCAACGCCCCCACACTCACCGTCACACCCATCACCACTAGTGAAGGGGTGGTAAACGCAACTTGATCGAAGATGCCACCACTACCGGCCAAATCAAAGCCACTATTAGCAAAAGCACTACTCACGTGAAAGAACGCCACAAACAAGGCATCACTAAACGAGGCAGCCATATCATGCCAAAACAACGCCAACACGATTGACATCACAATTTCGATGCCAATCGCAATTGTTATAATTTGGCGTAATTGTAAGACCGCTCCAGCAAATAACTGCACCCCAAACAGTTGAATCGCCCAAATCACAAACGCCATTACGCCGACACCACCAGCATGAATCAAAATTGTCAGAAGTATCAGTCCTGACTGCGTAAACGTGCCAATCAAACTGAACGGTACTGCCCCACTCCCCGTGATGGCTGAGACACTCAGCATCCATGCATCGAGCAGGCTTAGTGACCGTGCAGTCATACCGACGGGCAACCAAAAAAAGAGTGCGCCGAGCAGAATCACGCCAACAAATGTGCCGCCCAGTTGGGCGGCACGTCGGACCTCTTCAGTATATGGATACACGGCATACAACCGCGTCAAAATAACCTGCGTTACTCGAGCTAATCTGCCGCGCATACGTTCCCTTATTTAGCCACGCTGAGCAATTGGCACGTACTTGACATCCTCAGGACCGATGTACTCCGACTCTGGGCGATAAATACGGTTGTCACTGTACTGCTCATACACATGCGCCGCCCAGCCAGAGACACGACTTATAGCAAAGATTGGCGTGAACATGTCGATAGGAATGCCCAGCGCATAATAGACAGATGCCGAGTAGAAGTCGACATTCACCGGCAGTGGCTTCGAATCCTGCACCGTCTTGCGCACAATCTCTGAGATATCGTACCAGCGGCGTGGCCCAATGGTCTCAGCTTGCTCACGTGACAGGCGTTGCAACCAGGCAGCGCGTGGGTCATCGGCCTTGTAGACACGGTGGCCAAAGCCCATAATCTTCTTCTTGGCGTTAATCATACCCTTGACATACTGCTCAGCCCGATCTGGATTGCCGATTTCGAGCAACATACGCATTACCTGCTCGTTTGCGCCACCATGTAATGGACCTTTGAGGGTAGCAATTGCCGAGGTAATCGCCGAATGCAAATCCGACATCGTTGAGGCCGTCACACGCGCTGCAAAGGTTGAGGCATTCAAACCATGGTCTGCATGCAAAATTAAACAGGTGTCAAGCACCTTCGCAGCAACGGGATCAGGATCTTTGCCCGTCATCATGTATAAGAAGTTCGCTGAGTGGCTCAAGTCAGTGCGAGGCAAGATCGGCCACTGATTATTGCGGATACGCTCCCACGCGGCAATGACCGTCGGCATCGAGGCAGTCAAGCGCACTGATTTGTGGACGTTGGCCTCAAGCGAGTTATCAAGATCCTCAGGGTCGTAGGTTGACAAGGCTGAGGTGGCCGTACGTAAGACCTCCATCGTGGGAGTCTTTTTGGGCATTGCCATCATCATCGAGAGGATTTCGTAGGGAATCTGCCGATTGTCGATGAACTTCTGATTGAAGCTATCTAACTGATTTTGGGTAGGGAGACGGCCGTACCACAAGAGTGCAGTCGTCTCTTCGAATGTTGAGTTTGACGCCAAATCGTCGATATCGAGACCACGATAAAAGAGACGGCCATTGATACCATCAATCCGGCTTATCGCCGTCGAGGCCGCAATGACCCCTTCTAGCCCTTTATTCATCTGACAAAACTCCTTTGTTCATCATTCCGCGACGGGCATACGTAGCTACGTTGCAGATACTGTGTCTAACTGCGGATGCCCTGCCATACGCGCATCGTGTGGTGTATGACCCACGCATCCACTTCCCCGTACTGGCCTGAGAATTATTCGTTCGCCATTATACACGATGTTGTACGCCAACAGTATTTGTCGAACTCTCACCGTATCAAGCAATCATTAAATATTGGGGCGTAACGTTTTAAGATACTCCACCACAGTAGCCACACGTTTCGACGCGTCTACTTGATCCATCAAATTAATCAGTGCACTTGCCACAATTGCACCATCGGCAGCTTTTGACACCGTACGCACATGCTCGGGCGTACTAATCCCAAACCCAACCACGAGCGGTAAATCGGTGTGTGAACGGACGCGACCCAAAAACGCCGACAGACCGTCCCACAACGACGTACGGGCACCCGTCACTCCAGTCAATGACACACAATAAATGAACCCACTGGCAACGTTCACGATTTGGGCAATGCGCTCATCTGGCGTGGTCGGCGCCACAAACATGATAAAGTCGAGTCCGTGTGTGCTCAAAATGCGCTGGAACTCGCCGGCCTCCTCGGGTGGCAAATCGGGCACGATCACGCCGTCTGCTCCAGCAGTCGCCGCATCTGCCGCGAATTTCTCAAGACCATACTGTAAAAACGGATTGTAGTAGCCCATCATTACTAGCGGCACTTTGACGCCAATCGCACGCAGTTTGGCCACCGAGGCAATCGCAAACGCCACATTTACGCCGTTACGTAGAGCCTGCTCTGATGCGCGTTGAATGGTTGCGCCGTCAGCGAGCGGATCAGAGAACGGCACGCCGATTTCGAACAAATCAGCACCGGCCGCCTCTAGCGCTGGAGCTAGCGTCTCGAGTGAATCCTTCTCGGGATAGCCAACCATCAAATATGGCATCAAAGCGCCACGCCCTTCAGCTTTGAGACGAGCAAACGTCTGAGCAATCGTACTCACAACAGCACCTCTATGCACTATAACTATTCAGGTACATTCGTATTAAATACAGCCTTCGCCAGCAGTTCGCGGGCATTCCAAAAATACTCAACACCCGATGCCACTGTCCAGATAATCGCAAGCGCAGCTGGGATTTGCCACCACTGCGACAACCAAAAGAACCAAGCAGGTGCATCGGGCAACTGCACCAAAGCCACATACACCATTAGCCAGATCAACGCCATCACCGTGAACGTTAACTTCTGTTTGCCCCAGGCCCGCGCTGGTATAATCTCACCCTGCGCAGCTGCATACGAGCGCAAACCCGATACCATAAACTCGCGTACGATAATCACTAGGGCAAACCAGCTCGGCAATAACCCAACCTCAACCAGTGGAATCAATGCGCCAGCGATGAAGATTTTGTCAGAGATAGTATCCAAATAGATACCCAACGGCGACACGACCTTGAGCGCCCGCGCCATCTTGCCGTCGACGATATCACTCATTGCCATCAAAAAAAGCAAAATGGCTGCCCAAATCAACGACCATGCATCACCTTGCAAAATCCAATACGCCATCAGCGGCGTCAACAATATACGAATGAGTCCGAGCAAATTAGGCACTTGATGGAGTAGTTGCATAGGTTCACTCTTTGCAATGAATATACAGGCGATTATAGCACGCCCTATCGATGGTAATCAGGATTAGTCAGCTTCAATCACGCGAATGGTGGCTACAATCAGTCGGTCTCCCCCTAATACACCACCCTGCGACGACACCACCGGCAACCGCTGCCCATCGTTGTCGTAAACGCCAATAATAATCGCATAATTCCCTGGCTCAATATCGTGAGGCAACACGAGCGAGTGCTCATCATGCACAGGATCATCTATCTTCCATGTAGTCATGCGACCTGCATCGCCATGCCCCTCAAACGGCGGCCCATCATTGACTGCCAAAGGTGGCTCATTACAGAGCTGACACAAATGGACGAATATCCGGTAGTCGCGCTTAGGGTCGGCGATTGCCTGCCAGTACAACTCAATTGGGACGCTGCCACCAGGCATATAAAACGTCCCAAGTGGCTTGATGGTAATCCCGCGCAACTTGATTTGCTCGTCAAAAACGGCCTCCAGCGGTTTTTCGGGCTGTGGAATATCGCTCATGGCATATTTGGTGGGGAAGCTCTGGCACATCAGTGCCACGCCAAATTGATTCACTCCACCGCACGGCCAACTGCGTTGCGGGAAGGCAAAAAACGTTCCTACACGACCATACGGCGTACCAGGGTCAAGCGCAGGGTCAATTGTCGCCGCATGATCGGGCGCAATAATCAAAAATGCTCGATGCTTGCCCAACGTCTCCTGATTAAACTCAGCTTCAAACAAACGTCGTTGATACTCTCTTTGGGCAGTCGCATCACTCGAGTTCCCACGGAATCCATCACTAAAATGCGGGAAAGTGATTGGGCGCGGCAGAGGATCGGGGGTGAGCCGACGATAATATCGGTACATCGGCATTGCATACGCCGGGTGCACCACCACCACATCATTGCGCGTCACACGCGAGGCGAATTCAGCCATCACTGTGCGCCATTCCTCTTTGACGGGTGCGCCCGAATATAATCCACGCGCCGGCTCAAACAACGACACCAAGTTCATTGCAAGCGCCAATACCAAGCCAAATCGCCCTACCCGCAGCATGCGGATGTAGGAGCGTTTGAAGCGGATGTTATGCACAGATCGCATCACTCCGTGCGTCAGCAGAATCATCCACGCTGGCAATGACATGATGGCATAACGCGCATCAAAAAACGGCGTCGAGCCATAACTGGCAATAATCACCAACACGGGGAGCACTGCCAGAATCAGCAACTGGAATGACGTTGCGTGGCCGGTTTTGGCATGTTGATACACCGTATAGCCACCAGTAATCAGTAATGCAAGCGTCGGCAAAATCCATATCCACACCGGCAAGCCAAACACCATCTCACTCCAACGACGATCGAACAAAAAGCGCGCAATCAAATCGGTGGCCGCTGGGATAGGTGATTGCCACGGTACTGCCAAAATTGTCTTGGCGCGAATCGACAACCCGATTCCGACTATCGCAATCATACCTGCGCCGATGGCCGCTCCGGTATAAATTTGACGCATGCGACCGCGGCGTTGCATAGCCGGCACAATCAGGAGCATGGCAATCATCAACAAGCCAAGTCGGTGGACAAACGGCAATGTTAAGAGCATCACCCACCACCAACGTTTGGTTGGCTTACCCACTGTCAATGCACAAGCCCACAACAACAGCATCGAATAAACTTTGGCATCGTGAGCATGCCACAACACTATTGGCGCAGTGGCCATCAACAACAACAAAAATCCGCGCTGTGGTTGGCGGGGAAATGCCAGAGTTAACATCGCAACTGCAGCCGCACTAAACAGCACAGACGGCAAGCGTAACATCGCCTCACTATCGCCAAAAAGGCTAATCCACCCCTTTAAGAAAAGGTGATAGAGCGGATATGCGGCGTTTGGGCTAAACAATTCGCCAAACAATTCGCCTAATGATTTGTCGTTGACTTCGGCCCATGTAGCCCCCTCATCGAGCCACAAACTTTGGGTATCAAGTTGCCAGATATGCGTCAAAAGCGCAAGTACAAAAGCGACCACAAACCAGCGCCACTGCTCGCCCGAGCCGTCCCACCAGCGTTTGGTCGATTGTTGTGTGAAATGTGCTGACTTACGCAATATCGGCACTACGCGGTACCGATTCCAATCACGGAACGCACGATAAAGGCGCTCAAGTTTTATGATAATATCGGTATCGTTCATCGTCGCAGTGCCTCTTGATAATACGTAACGAGTTGTGCGGTTGTGTGCGGCCACGTCAGTTCTTCAACTATCCGACGTCGTGCATTTTGACCGAGCACCTGTGCATTCGATGGTGAATCTATCAAAGCCGCAATGGCCCGTGCCAATCCGCCTGCATCACCCTCAGGCACCAACACACCATGCTCACCATTACGAATCACATCAGGGATACCCGCTACATCGCTGGCTACCACGGCACGCCCAGCAGCCATCCCCTCAAGGAGAGCGTTCGGCAGACCATCAACGTTGCCAGACTCATCATGCACCGATGGTACACAGTACACATCAGCACTTGCTATCACCTTAGCTACATCGTCACGCAACAGTTGCCCAGGCATGATGAGCATATCAGCCACACCGAGCTCACTCGCTCGGCGCGTATATTCATCCTGAAGGTCGCCGTATCCCACCAACAATAATCGTATGGGAGGGTGCGTTTTGCGCAGATCAACCAACGATTCAATCAGCGTATGAAAGCCTTTTTTGTAGACAAATCGACCAACAGCCACCAACAGCGGCGCATCAGCAGCAATGCCAAACCGCTCCGCCACCCACGCTCGATCGCAACTAGTTGGATCGAACGCATCGACTGCAACCCCATACGGCAACACATGTGTTGCATTAGGGACTGCACCAAGTTTTAGGGCACGATAGTGTAGATCACCACTACAGGCGGTGTTCATACGACTATGCGCAAAAATCCGTTGCGCAATCGCCCGAAAGAATTGATTACGCTCCGCCATTGCCACATCAGAACCATGCATACTCACCACCAGAGGGATACCACTGACACGAGACATCACCCAAGCAGGTAAACCGTTTGGTAATAGCCAATGTGCATGGATAATATCAGGCTTAAAGGCCTGAATATGCTGATGGAGCGCCCACATCGTCGCTGGCACTGCAAATGGCGCAGCCATGAGTGCTGATTGCTTGAGTCCGACATCGGCTTTGAGCGACTCAGCATACCCCCACACCGCTAATGACGGATGCGGTGCATAAGCAAAGGTGAATAACTCGACACCACGTTCAACTGCATTATGGCGGAACTCTCGGTGATGTGGCAACACCACGCGCACCGCATGCCCATGCGCCGCCACACCAGCGGCTATCTCGGCAATAAACGGCGCAGTCGTGTCACCATGATATTTCGGATACGATGTTGCAACCATCAATATGCGCACAAGTCACCTCAACGAATGGCCGCGACACCGCTCGCGTCCGGGTTGAATTCATAGACAACGCTTTGCATCGTAAACGAACGCCCATCATCGGTGACTGGATACTCTTGAGTACGATACACCTCAACGAACCCATATGCTGGATTGTTAATCATCTGCTCGAGCATGGCACGAGTTGATGCATTTGGTCGTTGCAAAGAGTCAAGCACCAAGTACTGCACGCGATAATGCCTCGCCAAGCGCAAGAACGTCTCCGCATCTACATCAGCAGGGATCATCACAGCCGGGCGCTCAGCATACCAGTTGAGTTGCCACGGCACACGTGTCATCATTACCGCACTTAGTGGAGTATTTGCCCGCAGGTAGCGATACATATCACGGTCAGCTGCAACAAGTTGGGCATCAATTACACGCCGCTGTTGGGCATACTCCACCGCAGGCAGTGCGGATAGTCCAGTTATTGCACACATCAATATGAATGCAGGGAGCGCCATGCGCTGTTGATGCCAGCTACGCATACGCTCAAAGAGCGCAAATAGTCCAGCACCAGCAAACAACCCTAACCAAGGAATCCATGCTACCCAGTAACGGGGCTCGTTGGCATGCCAGTACAACACCATGAACAGTAGATACGGCACTAAGGCTGCAACGAGCACGCGTCGCAGCAATCGATGTTTAACGCTCTGCCAGGCGATAAGGCCAATAATAGCAAGCCACATCACAATCGACGGCACCATGCCGAGCGCATCATTCGGCGCGCCAAACTGTTCAAATCCGAGAGGAAAACCAGGGAGTGGTGGCATCATGTAGTCACGCACAGCAACAAATTGTTTGATAACTTTTGAAAGAACCCCATCAAATCCCCACCGCAACAACCAGCTCCGCTCGGGGATATCACCACTACCGATACCACCATCTGATGCATATACGCGATAAATCGCATCCCACTGGGTATACTCAAGAATCCACGCGTCATACTGCTCAGTCGTATACGCTGGTGAGCCGAACAAACGCATATTACGCTCGACATACGGCGACACAATCAAGAGCGCAATTACTGCCCAGACACCGATTGGCCACAAGCGTTTGATGAGATCAGTCAATGCACCTCGCAGGCGCTGCCACGGTGTCGTCAATCCAGTTTGAATCATACTGCGATATTCGTACAATAACCACAATCCAAGCCCAATGGCCGTGATGCCACCACTGCCCGGCTTTTGCAGTAACATCAAACCCGTCCATATACCTGCAATCACTGCACGCACTAGCATACCATCCCACCGTGATGGGAACGGCTGCTGAGGAATTGGTTCGCGCATGCGCCATACCGCATACAAAGACCCGAGATGGAATAGCATGAATGCCAAATCCGTCGTGGCAAATATCAACTGTCGGAAGACAAAGACGTTAAATCCCACCACAATTGCCGCATAGATACCAACCCGGCTATCCCAGATTTTGCGACCGATGTGGTATGTGGTAATCAGCAACAACACCAAAAACACCACGTTTGGGATACGCGCACTAACATCTGACACACCTGCAATAATGAACGCAACAGCAATCCATACTGGCTGCAAGAGTGGCCAGGTCTCTTGTGGGCGTGTAACTTGATCATAGATTTTGTAGAACTGGGTCACATAATCAACCACCCAACCGCGCCCATACACCAGATTACGCGCCACAACCGCATTGTCAGCATAATCAGCATGCCCAATAAACGGCGCAGTCACAATGACATACCCTGCCAGAGTTGCGATACCCAATGCTGTAATACCAAACCACCAGCGTGCACGTTTATACCAGTGCTGTTGGAGCCACTCCACCAGCGGTGCAATCGGCCTTAACGCACCGAACAATGTCAAAAGCACCACAAGTACCCACCAAGCGAATGCACGCAACACCGGCTGATCGGACAAAATGGGCAGTTCGATGCGCGCAAGTACGCCGGTCAACAGGAGCGTGGCCACTAACCACAAGCTGTATCCGAGTGCAGCACCTCGGCTGAATCGACGCATCAAGCGCACAACGTAACGCGCTATATCTGCACGCACCGACCAGAGCACCACAAGCACTAGTTCAAGAAGTAACCATGGCATCAGCAACACTGTGTAAATACGTGTAAACGATAATAATATTGCCGCGATGACAAGCCAAATTAAGCTGATGAATAGGGCAAATGGCACACGTTTAACCAACAACTGTACATGCATGAACAAAAACAATGTAATCAAAACCACATATAACAGCACATAGCTTGGTGGCGTGTTCCACCCAATCCAATCGCTCGGCGTCGCTAGTGCAATGCGCTCAACACGCACCCCTTTGGGGCGCAAATCATCGTAGTTTGACGTCGACGTAAACACATCAGACACGCGCAACTCAATCGTAATATCGTCTGTCTGTAGCCCAGCTGGATACACTAAGTAGTAATCATCAAATACCGCAGTTGGCGTAAACACATCGCTGTACTGACCGTTGATATAAAACGTCACTTGCGGTTGATCGACCGTTTGTCCAACCACATCATTTGGCCACCCGGCCATCCGCACCATCACCGATACATCGGAACTAGTAGTAAATGCGGGAAAGTGGACAGACGCCACTTGGCGCGTCCAACGGCTACGACCACTCTGCGCCTCAGGATTGAGCTCATCACCGTACCAAAGTGCATCAGATTGCTCACCAAGTCCCAAGCTACTTTGCAAAAAGAGTCGGTCACCCAATGATCCTACTGCAACATTAACTGATGGAGGTGATTGGAATGCCAAAATAGTTGCAATAATGGCAAACGCAATTAACACCACAAATCGCGTATCAAACGCGCCTTGAAGCGGGTGTGGCACCACAACCTGCTGGCTACGGCGCAATTTGAGTTGTGATGTTTTCGTGGTAGACACCGATTCACCCTCGCTCATTTAGTTGACAGATATACTCGTTAGTATACCACTTTGCATGTTGGTTTATGGCAAGATGATTTAGACATGAAATTCATTATGTCGACAAAAATGGCCTGCAAAGGGGTTCCCTTTGCAGGCCAACGCGGGCACATTGCTACACTTACTTGGTCATCTCTTCGACCAATGCACGGCGCAGCACTTTACCAACAGTCGTCTTAGGCAATTCCGTGCGGAACTCAAAGTTACGTGGTACCTTGAACTCGGCCAAATACTGCTTACAGAACGTCTTAAGTTGCTCTACATCAATTGAAGCGCCGTCCTTCGTCACAATGAACGCCGTGACCGTGTCATCACCACGTGTCTTGTTGGGGATACCAACTACGGCAGCCTCACGGATTTGCGGGTGCATGTACAGCACTTCTTCGACATCACGTGGCAACACCTTGAGACCACTGACGATAATCATATCTTTCAAGCGATCGACAATGTAGAAGTAGCCGTCGTGGTCGGTACGTGCCACATCGCCTGTGCGCAACCAGCCGTCAGCAGTGACCGTGTTTGCGGTCTCTTCTTGACGTTCCCAATAGCCTTTCATGACTTGTGGGCCACGTACCCACAACTCGCCGCTCGCTTCGCTGCCAATTGGAATATCCTGCAACGTCTCAAGGTCAACAATTTTGGCCTCGGTGTTGGGCAACGGAATACCTACTGAGCCATTCTTTGAGACGCCATGAAGTGGGTTTGCATGTGACACAGGTGACAACTCGGTCATACCGAAACCTTCGATTAACCGTCCACCTGTCAATTCGTTGAAGCGAATTTGCACTTCGACTGGCAACGGTGCTGAACCACTCAAACACGCTTTAATTGAGCGCAAATCGTACTCGGCTACATTTGGATGATTGACAATGCCGATATACATCGCCGGTACACCTGGGTACACCGTCGAACGCTCTTTTTGCATAATCTTCATCACGTTCTCGATTGGCCGTGGGTTCGGCACAATCTGAAGCTCAGCACCAATGCTGACGCCGTAGACCATGGCGACGACCAATCCATACACATGGAAGAACGGAATAGCACACATGAACTTCTCGACACCACGTTCAGCACTTGTGAACCACGAGTTAATCTGCGTGGCATTGACAACCAAGTTGCGGTGGGTCAACATGGCCGCCTTGGGCAAACCAGTAGTTCCACCGGTGTACTGCAATACGGCAACATCATCCGGATGCACCTCGACCGCTGGCGCCATGGGTGGGTATTTTTGCACCAAACGCTCAAAGAAGAAGATGTCGTGCTCGGGGTGTACATCAACCCACGCCGCATCGCGCTTTTGCTTAGCTTTCACTAATTGCTTTGATGGGAAGCCGAGCATATCGAACATGTGCGCCACAATCACACGCTTGACACTGGTATCACCCTGTATTTCGCGCAAGCGCGGATAAAACAAATTCAAGATGATAATCGTCTCTGCACCCGAGTCAATCAACTGATGCTTCAACTCGCGGGCCGTATAGGTCGGGTTGTTGTTCACAATGATCGCGCCAATACGCATTGCCGCATGGAATGCAATCACATAGTGCAATGAGTTCGGCAGCATCAAGGCCACACGATCACCTTTACGCACACCGAGTTGATACAATGCATTTGCAAAACGCTCAACTTGATCAACTAGTTGACTATACGTCAACTTGCCACCAATGGTCACCTTACCATTGAGGAGATAACTGAGGATAAGTGATGCAGCTGGATTATTAGGGAACTGTCGTGCGGTGTCAGCGAGGAGATTATACAAATTCGTTTCGGGGAACGTAAGCGTTGGGGGAACCACAGGCTCATACGAACTCAACCATGGTTTATCCATTGAGTACCTCCATTGGCTATAATGCTTGTAAAAAGGCTCAACTACTGCACATCGTCACGCAACCAACCTCGTTCGCGTGCCAAAAATTTGATAGTAGCATCGTCAGGTGGGTACAATCCTGCTTCTTGATAAGAATATGCAAGTAAAGCTGCACCTGCGAGCACACCAACGAATAATCCTGCCACAAAACTAAATAGGTTGACAAATGTACGCATATGCTCATTCTCCATAGTAGCGTATAGTGACGAGTTTCGCAAAATTTGCAAACCCATACACCCTTGATCAACGAAAAATTAACTCAAAATGCCATTCACGACTAGGCTCAGACGGCGCTGATTCCCGCTCTCGTGTCACTACAATATTACAACGTACACAAAGTGTTGAGACGCTCGCACGCAACCAACCAGCTCCATTTTCATCAGCCACCATCGATCCCAATCGCTGCGTACTTATATCATTCATAAACCACACGACATACAAGTTTTGTGGCTGTAGTCCCGTGGCAGTAAACAACGTCTGTGTCGAATCCGCATGATAGTACATGCGCATCATGGCCGAATCAGCAACAGCTTTGGGAATTAACTCATAACTGTTTAATCCTGTTTGCGCCAAGAACTGCACTATCTCAGTATTTGTTGTTAACACTGGCGTCGGAGCACGCTCGTTTGCCAGCAACTCCCGTTGCTGCATTCCGCTCCACATCAATAATGATGCGACAATCGACCCAGTAACAAGCAAAAACGCCCCCCAAATCCACCGCAACGACGTTCGACGCGCACCCTCACGGAGCGCCTCGCGCATGTCCATATCAAAATTAATATGCGCAAAAAGTTGGCGTCTAACTCGGGTGCGCGGTGCATCACCCGCAGATTCGTGCAGTTCATGCATAATTTGTTGCAACTCATGCTGACACGTTTCACACGATTGTATATGCACACGCACTACTTGCTCATCAGTAGCATCGAGCACCGATAGCGCAAAGCCCGGCAATAGATCAACAGGATGTTGATTCTGCATCATCACAACCACTAAGTATCTAGACGCAAAATGCGACGGTCTGCCACATGGTGGCGAAAAGATGGAGCCAAGACGAGACCAGATATTCAGTATTGTTCTATTAGATTATACGCACCCTTGGATTGAACAGATGTATGGTTCCATTCTGCAAAAGAACACACGTACATCACTTCGGCATATGTATAACTCGTCAGATAATATAGCGCATTTTTTCAGTATCATACAATAACAAAAAACCAAACACCATGCACCTGTAGCATCATACTCGGGATTAATCAGTCACAGGCAACTATGCAATGACCATTTCTGTTTGACGCAAAAAACGCTGAATTATCGGCGTTTGCATGGCAGATTCAATCAAAAACGCATCATGCCCTGCCGGCGACGACAACTCAATAAACGTGGCATCTTCACCTACTGCCTGTGCAATTGTCTTGGCATCACGAGTCGGATACAACCAATCCGAATCAAACGATACAATCAAGGTGGGCTTGCGCCAATGCGCTAGAGCTTCATTCAAATCAGCATATCCACGAGTCCCATCCCAGTAATCCATGGCTTTGGTGATGTACAAGTAACTGTTCGCATCAAAACGCTCATTAAAACGTTGTGCCTGATAATTCAAATATGACTCAAGTGCAAACTCATCAGCGAGCGTATATACTGGCGCATCGCCACCTTGAAATCGCTCAGGAAACTTACGACTTAACGATGCATCGCTCAAATACGTGATATGCCCAATCATACGCGCCACACTCAACCCATCAACAGGCGCATCATCCAGTGGATAATGTCCACCCCGCCACTTTGGATCACGAACAATCGCCTGTCGACCAATTGCATTCCACGCAATTGCATGCGCCGATGAGCTCGCAGTGGTCGCCAAAAGAATAGCACTGTTGACACGATCAGCATGTGCAATCATCCACTCAATCGCTTGGAATCCCCCCATCGATCCGCCAGCTACACCAAATAAACGCTTAATCCCCAAATAATCAATGAGATGTACCTGTGCCGCCACCATATCTTTGATGGTTAACACAGGAAAGTCGCTTGCCCAGCGTTTACCTGTCAACGGATTGATACTGTTTGGACCGGTACTCCCTTTACATCCGCCGAGCACGTTACTACAAATAAAGAAGTACTTATTCGTATCAAATGCTCGGCCAGGTCCAACCATCTCATCCCACCAACCCGGTTTACGATCAGACGGCGAGTGGTAGCCAGCAGCATGCGCATCTCCTGAGAGTGCATGAAGCAACAGAATCGCGTTATCGCGTTGCGCATTAAGATGTCCATAGGTCTCAAATGCCAACCGGAACCCCGGTAGCACAAGGCCCGATGTCAACTGCAACTCGCTCTCGCAATCGAAATACTGCGTTTCAACAATGCCCACCCCTGGTAATTGCTGTGACATACCTTTGACTCCACTCGCCGTTCAATCAACTACACCGTGGCCAACGCTTGATCGATATCCGCCAAAATATCATCGATGGTCTCAATACCAATTGACAGGCGAATAAAGTCCTCGGTCACTCCAGTCAGCTTCAACTCATCAGCTGTCAACTGACTATGTGTCGTCGATGCCGGGTGAATCGCCAAGCTGCGTGCATCACCGATGTTCGCCACATGCGAGAAGAGCTTGAGGTTATTGATGAACGCCGTACCTGCTGCACGTCCACCCTTCACACCGAAGCCCAGAATGCCGCTCTGCCCCTTTGGCATATACTTCTGTGCCAAATGATAGCTCGAATGATCACTCAAACCAGGGTAGCGTACCCACGACACTTTGCTGTGGTTTTGCAGATGCTTGGCTACGGCAAGTGCATTACTGCAATGGCGCTCCATGCGCAATCCGAGCGTCTCAATACCCTGCAAAATCATGAACGAATTGAACGGGCTAATGCTTGCGCCGATGTCACGCAAACCCTGGACACGAGCCTTGAGGATGTAGGCCGGTGCCCCCAGAGTGTGATAGACCAAACCATGATATGAGGCATCTGGCGTGGTCATCTCGGGGAATCGTGGGTTGTTCCAATTAAACTTACCGCTATCCACCAATACACCACCAATGGAGGTGCCATGACCGCCAATATACTTGGTCACTGAGTGCAACACAATATCCGCACCCCACTCAATTGGCCGACACAGATATGGAGTTGCAGTGGTGGCATCAACCATCACCGGCACGCCTTTCTCGTGGGCAATCTTGGCGATTGTCTCAAGATCGACAATGTCAAGACGTGGGTTACCGACCAACTCAAGGTAAACCAACTTTGTACGGTCGTCGATTGCATTGCGGAAGCCCTCATGGTCACGGGCATCGACAAACTTGGTCGTTATGCCCATCTTGGGCAAGGTGTGCCGGAACAAGTTGTAGGTACCACCGTACAAGTCGCTCGATGAAATGATGTTGTCACCTGCGCTTGCAATATTCAGGACGCCGAGCGTTTGAGCGGCTTGGCCTGATGCCAACGCCAACGCACCCACACCACCCTCAAGCGCTGCAATGCGTTGCTCAAGCACATCGGTGGTTGGGTTCATGATGCGCGTGTAGATGTTGCCGAACTCCTGCAGGCCGAACAAACGGGCTGCGTGGTCCGTGTCCTTGAATTGGTATGAGGTGGTCTGGTAGATAGGCACCGCGCGTGACCCAGTGGTTGGGTCCGGGGTTTGACCAGCGTGCAATGACAGCGTCTCAAAACCCTTGAAATCTGAGGCATTCGTCATCTGATGTACTCCTGCATAAAAAAATCACTCTTGTCTGGTCTACAAGAGCAACATTCGTGGGTACATCTCACTGCTGTGCATCAGCAGGTCGCACGCGCGTTGCTCTCATCGTCCAGATATACTGCCGGATTTGGCACCTGTGATCTGTTATGGCTGCGAACGTCGTCGTTGCAATGCACGCATAACACTCTGGTTGCCGAGGTTTCATAGGGCCGGTCCCTCCACCTCTCTGGATAAGAGTTGCGCTATTAAATTGTGAAAAGATTATATAAACTAAATCAGTTGTTGTCAAGCATGATAGAATGTTATTGTATTTTTGACGACATCCAAGAGAGTTCGCCAGATGTTAACAGCGTATCAACCAACCAAACTCAGCGAACGTTTTAGCTATAATCCACCCTGGGCAGCACTGTACATTTCCGAAAATGGCGTCATCGCACACGCCACAAACAGCGCTCTTGAACTTTTCGGGCTGACATACGAGCAAGTATGCGAACACCCATTACACTCTGTACTTTCATCTGAGACACTCAGCTTTGCCGAGCTGATGGCTCAAGCACACACCAATAAACAGGCACTTCGCATTGGCACAACGATTTTGGTAGGATCCAAACGTCTTGAGTGCAAGGTGTTATTGCGTTATTTCGAGCGCGTCAATCTTTTTTTACTGGTACTCGCCGAACAAAACGACTCAAATCGCAAAGAAATATTCGACCAAACGATAGAAAAGTTCTTAGCTAAAATCGTCGGTGATACAGGTCTGCGCAACATGATTTTCCAGTTACAAGAGCACTTTGCCAAAATCAACATCGGTGTTATCATCTCACTCCTGCAAACCCCTGCATCAGCTGAGGAATCGTATCCAGTAATGGCACGTGACTTTGCCGGATTATGGGTATTTGGTCGCCAACTTGCGATTACAGGATTACCAGACCCCAAAATTTTATCTTACGTGGTTAATCGCACATCAGCATATCAATCATTTGACGATCTTAGTCAAATTATGTCAACTGATGGTGAAGCAAACCTCTTTCAGGATTTACATCATCGGTTCTCAATCACCGGCATCCACAAGTTCATCGGCATCCCACTGATGAGCAATCATCGCCATCTCGGGTTTGCCTTGATTGGCGGGCCGTTCTTTGATGAGTACGATATCACGCACATCATGACGTCGCTTCACTATCTCCAGGGGAGTATCGCTCAATTCCACGCACAGTCGTATCTCGCCACACAAATAACACGTCTCGAACGCCTTAATTACCAAATCAACCAACTTGTCACCATCCAAAGTGAAGAGCAAATCTTTGCTGAAGTTTGTAATGCCTGTATGGCAATTTTTGATACAAATCACGTACTTTTTGCCCTCATCCATGATGACAAACTCCGCTTAGTACATAGTTCATTCACTGATACACATTGCGAATACCCGTTTGAACCTGAACTCCGCGCACAACTCGCGCAGAACTTTTATACCACCACACTTGCAGAAGAACCATCGTTCATTCTGCAAAAAATCGCCCAGATCACAGGTGACTCAGTCATGATTTGTGTTCCGCTTCACACCAACCAACGCATGATTGGGTTTATTGGCATTTGTCACAAACTGCGCGAGATTCTGACTGATCGCGATGTGGTCTATGCACGTCAATTTGCCGACTTTGTCTCGTCACACTACGCTCGTATACGCCTAACCACGGCACTCAACGAATCCGAACAGCGCTATCGATTTTTGCTAAACGAAACCAGTTTTGCCTTGCTTATCACCGATGGCGATTTAACGGTAACGCATATGAATCACGCTGCGCGACGGATGATTGGCATCGACGATGACAACACATTCACGCTGACCTCCGTGCTCGCTGAGTCCGAAAATCACCCATCAAACACCTGGTCTGAACAATCAGCCCAACTTAATACCATGTTAGTCGACAAGGTGTCGTATCAAACAGGTATTCTTAATTTGGTGCGAAATACTGTTACACCCATTGAGTTAGAAGCTCAGTTGTTCCGCCAGGATAATCAAGTTGAATACATGATTACGCTCCGCGACATTCAAGAGCGAATTACGATCGAACAAGAATTTCAGCTCCGCGAACGCGAACTTGACCTATTTCAACATATCACGAGCGTCGTGAATAGTTCACTGAACTTACATGAGCTCCTCAATCGTGCCCTTGACATTCTCGATGTCGCCGAGTTCGGCAGCATGACAGCGATTGTATTGATTAACGAACATGGTCTACCGTATATTGCAGCACATCGCCGAGTGCCGCCAATCATTCTTGAGGTATCTAAAACGAATCCACGACTATTGTGGTCTGCATTTGACCAAATCTTACCCGACAGCGAAAAAGGTGTCATTCCAACCAATCTTCCTATGGACAGTATGTTAACCAATCAAATGATGATTTATATTGGTCATATTATTGGAGGTAAACTCACCGCCGACGAAAAAATCATCGGTTTGCTTCTGGCTGCACATCCATACAAATCTCAACTAAACTTCACACCGCGCGATTTGCAAATTTTGAATGCAGTCAGCAATCAGTTATCGCGCGCCGTGACTAATGCAAATCTCCACTCATCACTCCAACATGCAGCTGATCGATATATCAGTTTGTACGAAGAGGCTGAGACAATCCGGGCTAATCTGGCACTTATTATCAATAGTTCACCGGATGTTCTAATCTTAGTAAACCGTCATACATGGCAAATGCGCGTCCTCAATGAACAACCACTCGCTACATTGCTATACCAAATCAACGAGCTCAATGACAAACCATTCCATGTATTGTGTAGCACAGAGATGCAAGATGTCATGCAAAAGCACTACAACTCCATCAAGGAAAACAGTACTTACAACTTTGAGATGGAATTACTCCGTGGCGATGGGCAACCCTTTAACGCGCTCGTGGCGACAAATGCAAT
Source organism: Chloroflexota bacterium (assembly GCA_046300655.1). GTDB lineage: Bacteria > Chloroflexota > Chloroflexia > Chloroflexales > Roseiflexaceae > UBA965. The sequence goes on from JBKCLM010000132.1 coordinate 19,942, forward strand.
GAGCAATGATGATCTCCTGTTTGTCGTCAAAGATATCACTCCAATGCGCCAACTTGAGAACCGCATCAAGCAACGCGAAAAACTTGCGTTGATTGGCCAAATGATTGCCAGTGTTGCACATGAACTCAATAATCCAATCGGTGTAATCCGAGGTATTGCACAACTCCAGCTACTGAATCAACACGACACACAAACACGTCATGACTTTGAGGTTATTGAGCAAACATCGCAACGAGCTGGACGTATTGTGCAACAGCTCCGATCATTACTCCAACCGCAACAGTTCCCCACGAGTACAGTAAATTTATATCAGTGTGTTATGCGGATTATAGCGCCATACATACAAAGTAGTCATGCCTACCAAGTCAATATCGACTTCAAAGTCGCACCTGATGACTACCTTGTAATTGGTGTCGAATCTCAACTTGAACAGGTGTTTATCAACCTCATCGATAACGCCATCAGAGCAATGCAACAAGTTGATACAGAACGCAAATTAACCATTAGTATGCAGAGAAACACGCAAAGCATAATCGTCAATATTGACGATAGCGGTCCTGGCATTGCTCCCCATGTACGTAAAACTATCTTTGAGCCATTTGTGACTACCCGCTCGGTTGGTGAAGGCATGGGATTAGGCTTGGCCATCGTCCATGCTATCGTGATGCAACATCACGGTAAAATCGAGAATTATGGCGTGTTACCACGTGGCACGCGATTCACGTTGACACTTCCAAGTGCTGATGCACCTCGCATTCGTGTTGCCAAACACACCCGTGACAATGAGCTCTTTGCCACTATCACCGAAGTGCTTCGTGAACTCAGCGCAACACCACTTGTAGAAATCAACAACTATACTGATGCACACGATTTGCTAATAATCGATGAAGGATATCTGCATACGATAAATCAGCGATCTCGTAATCTTAAGCCGATGTGTGTTATCAGCAACAATAGCAAACTTGATGCCGACCAAACATCGGTTATCATTACACCACTCATGTCAGCAGAACAAATTCGGCAACAAATAGGCACGCTGATTCCTCACATCGTGGTGTGACCGCCTGCATGTTACAGAAAGGGTGCATCGATGCACATTTCATTCCAAGAGACTGCCACCATTCACCTTCACCCTGATGACAATCTCGTGATTGCGCTTATTCCGTTGAGTCCTGGTCGCACAATTACTGTCGGCACGCGCCAAATCAAAACCACCTCGGTCATTAATGCAGGGCATAAGGTGGCAATTGCGCCTATCAAGACCGGCGAAGTTGTGCGACGCTATGGCCAGATAATCGGCTTCGCCCAGAAGGATATCCAACCCGGCGATCACATCCACGTGCATAACCTCAGTGTTGGCAGCATGCAACTCGACTATGCGGTAGCCAGCGATATCAAATCTATAGAGTATGTACCTGAGGGCGAGCGTCGGACGTTTTTAGGGTACCACCGTGCAGATGGATCAGTTGGCACACGTAATACAGTCGCGGTCATCGGTACGGTTAATTGCTCATCCCACACACTCAAACGCATCGTGGCTCGTGCCAAAGCCGAATTGCTCCCTCACTACCCGAATGTCACTGATATCATTGCACTGGCGCACAAACACGGCTGTGCCACTCGTGACGGTAGCCCTGAGCTGGGCATGCTCCAACGCACACTCGCCGGATTCGCCCGCAATCCGAACGTTGCCGGATATCTATTTGTAGGATTAGGGTGCGAAACCAATCAATTCGAGGGATTGTTCCAAGCACACCGCGCCCGCTTCGGCGCGATGGATTTGCCACCGTATCTCGCAATCCAAGACGAAGGTGGGGTGGCTGCGACCATTGACGCCGGCATCGAGGCTCTCAAGCCTGTGCTCGCCAATGCTAACATCTTCAGCCGTAAACCCGCCTCGGTCGAACATATCAATCTTGCACTCCAATGTGGTGGGAGCGATGGATTTAGTGGCATCAGCGCTAACCCAGCCCTCGGATATGCAGTAGACTTGCTCGTCAAACACGGGGGTACCGCGGTGCTTTCCGAAACTCCAGAAATATACGGCGCAGAACACATGCTCACCCGCCGTGCAATTAATCAGGCAGTAGCTGAAAAGCTCATCTCACGCATTCACTGGTGGGAGGATTACACGCGTACCCATGGCTTTGAAATCGACAATAACCCGAGTCATGGCAACAAGGCTGGCGGTTTAACTACGATTTACGAGAAGTCGCTCGGCGCCGTGGCGAAAGGCGGAAGTCTACCACTCTCAGCCGTCTATGAATACGCCGAGCCCATCACTGAGCGTGGCTTTGTGTTCATGGACACACCTGGATACGATCCCGTCTCAGCCACTGGCCAGGTTGCCGGTGGGAGCAATATGATTGTGTTTACCACTGGGCGCGGCAGTTGTTTCGGCTTTAAACCTGTACCAAGCATCAAAATCTCAACTAACACTACTACGTACGAGCGCATGCGCGGTGACATGGATATTAATGCAGGTACCATAATTACCGGCGATGAAACAATTGCCCAAGTCGGTCAGCGCATCTTTGACTACCTGATTGATGTTGCCTCAGGCAAACCAAGCCTGAGCGAGGCCCAAGATATCGGTGAAGAAGAGTTCAACCCCTGGATGCTCGGCGCAACCATGTAACGGCACCCCAACATAACCGGCGAGTTGAATTACTCGCCGGTTATGTGTTTAGGATGCAATTGTCGGTTTCATATATTTCACAAACAGAAGCGCACCAGCTGTAATACCCAACGGCACTGCCACAAAATTAACAATAGGCACGGTTGACAACGGCACCATAATCACAGCAAACCCCAAAATTTCAGGCAAATATCGACGAAACAGTGCAAAGCGCTGGCGGAACAAGATCCCACGCCGACTCAACGGCACGTCGGTGTAGTCCAGTAAAACCACAACAGTTAGACTCACTAACACAAACGTAGAGCCGATAAATACGCCAATGACTGGTATGAACTCGAGAACAAATCCCAGCAGTGAAAGTAGAGCTACTAGCACCAACTTGCGCCCCTCATACCACAATGCATTCCGAATACTCTGCAAAACGGTCACGTGTGGAGCTGATTCACCAGCCAAGTATTTATCATCGATCCGCTCTGCTACTAACCCATAAAACGGGCTACCGATAATCGTACCAACACGCACGGCAATCACCGAGACCATGATAAACGCAACTACGTTAAAAATCATATTCGCTAGTGACACAAGCCACTGCCAGCCAGCATCTAGACGGGCGTCGAGCAAATCTACTAGGATCTGGACAATCCAACCACTCAAACCGTAGCGAAAAATCAAAATTGCCAAGATAATGTTTAACAAGATGGGGATGATAATGTATCGGCGACCTCGAATGGCTTTTAATTCACCCCATGCTTCAAACGGCATGCGCATGCCTGCCCAAAATCGTTGTACAACACTCACGTTCTTTTCCCTCATACGCAATCATTGTTCTTCATGACTATACGTCAAAAACAACTATCTTGATGCATAAATAAACTTGACGCAAGCAACGCTCTCATCTACACTAGCGGTATCACGCTCAATGACCTACACAGTAACGACGCTGTTCGCACGGAGCAAAACCTATGCCAACTCTCTTTCATCATGTGAGTGTGCCTCGCCCCCCTGGCCCCGAAAGTGCATTAGCTGCCCGTCACTTTTATATAGACCTCATCGGTCTACGCGAAGTACCCGTACCCGAAGCGTTGCGTGAGCTCGATTTGGTCTGGTTTGGTGTGGGTGACGGCGAGTTGCATCTTTATGCCGAACCTCAAAGTGCTGGGCTTGGGCGTCACTTTTGTTTACACGTCGATGATCAGGCCGCCTTGCGTGCACGGCTCACGGCCGCAGGTGTCACCTGTACTGATACCATCGCCATCCCGGGGCGTCCGCGATTCTTCTGCACCGACCCGTTTGGCAACAGCATCGAGATCACCACCATTCAGTCGTCCAATTAGTCGGAGGTTTTCATCATGAGCAAAACAATTGGTGTTGGGTTGGTCGGTTATAAGTTCATGGGCAAATCCCACTCGAACGCCTACCGCCAGGTTGGTCACTTCTTTCCCGATATGCCACTCACTCCTGAGCTGACAGCACTCTGTGGTCGTGATGAGGCCGCCGTCAAGCAGGCCGCCCACGACATGGGCTGGAAAGGCTACGAGACCGATTGGCGCAAGTTGGTCACCCGCAAGGACATCGGCCTCGTCGATGTATCAACCCCAGGCGACTCACACGCCGAGATTGCCATTGCCGCCGCCAACGAGGGCAAGCACGTCTTCTGCGAGAAGCCACTTGCTAACACCTTGCCCGAGGCCCGTGCCATGGCCGAAGCAGTCAAGAAGAACGGCGTCGTGGGCATGGTCAACTTCAACTATCGTCGGGTCCCAGCCGTACAGCTTGCCAAGCGCTTGATACAAGATGGTCGCATTGGTCGCATCTATCACTGGCGTGCAGTCTACTTGCAGGACTGGATTATGGATCCCAACTTCCCACTCGTTTGGCGCTTGCAAAAGAACCTTGCCGGATCAGGCACTCTCGGCGACCTCGGCGCCCACAGCATTGACTTGGCCCGCATGCTCGTCGGCGAAATCACCGAAGTCACCGGTTTGACCGAGACCTTCATCAAGAAGCGTCCCATCTTGGCCGGTACGACTGGCGGCTTGGGTGCTGCCGCTTCAGCCGAGTACGGCGAAGTCACCGTCGATGACGCCGCCTTGTTCATGACCCGCTTCGATAACGGCGCCGTCGGCACCTTCGAGGTTACCCGCTTCGCCAATGGTCGCCGCAACTTCAACTCATTCGAAATCAACGGCTCAAAGGGCAGCATCGTCTTCAACCTTGAGCGCATGAATGAGCTCAATGTGTTGTTCAACGACGATGCCGCCGATGCCACCGGATTCCGCAACATCTTGGTCACCGAAGGTGTCCACCCCTACATGAATGCCTGGTGGCCAGCCGGCCACATCATCGGCTGGGAGCACAC
>JBKCLM010000133.1:0-8335 GCA_046300655.1 Chloroflexota bacterium
TGCACATCCCGATGCGCCCCTACCCCAACCGTGCGCTTCCCGATGCGCCCCTACCATCCCCGCCGCAATCGTGCGCATCGCGATGCGCCCCTACCCCAACCGTGCGCTTCCCGAGGCGCCCCTACCAACCTTGGCCCTGTACCAACCCCCACCTTTCACTTTTCACTTTAAAACCTTTCACTTCCCATTCTTGACATCCACTCCACTGCCGTATATCATGAGTCCAACGGCGATGAAGGGGGAAAGTAATCATCCAGCCGGCGCTCCAGCGAATCGACACATTGGTGAGAGGTCGATGCGAACGCGGATGATGAATGGGCCTTGGAGCTGCAGTTCCAACCGGGCGTTTGGCCCCTAGTAGCGACTGTCGGAGTCTGCCACCGTTATCAGGCAGCCAGTGTTGCCCGTTGTACACATAGCGGATGCACTGAGAGGGCGTCACGGCATTGGCCTGACGAATTGGGGTGGCACCGCGGATGTTTTTAATCCGTCCCCTGCACTAGGGGGCGGTTTTTTGTATGCATTTTTAGGAGTAGCTACAGATTATGACAACCAAGAAGCGCATTCTCACCGGCGATCGGCCAACCGGCAAGCTCCACCTCGGCCACTACGTTGGCTCAATTGCCAATCGCCTGCGCCTCCAAGAGGAGTACGAGTGCTTTTTCATTATTGCCGATCTCCACACCTTGACCACCAAACCAACCAAGGAGGAGATTCAACTCGTCGAGCAACACATCCGTGACCTCGTGCTCGATCAGCTCGCCTGTGGCCTCCATCCCGACAAAGTCACCTTCTATGTGCAGTCGTCCGTCAAAGAGATCTACCAGATCAACCTCATCTTTGAGATGCTCGTCTCGGTTGCCCGCCTGAGCCGCCTGCCCAGCATCAAAGACATGGCCAAGGCCGCCCAAATGGATGACGAGCAGATGCCGTTCGGCTTGCTCGGTTACCCTGTCCTCCAGGCTGCCGATATTTTGATGCCCCGCGCCCACCTCGTGCCTGTCGGCAAAGACAACGAGGCCCATGTCGAGATTACCCGCGAGATCGCCCGTCGCTTTAATCACCTGTACGGCGAGGTCTTCCCGGAGCCCGATGTACTCGTGCCCGAGACCGGCACCCTGATCGGCACCGACGGCCAAGCCAAGATGAGCAAGAGCCTCGGCAATGCCATCATGCTCTCAGATAGCGCCAAAGACGTCGAGCAAAAAGTCCGTGGTATGTACACCGACCCTGCCCGCGTCCGCGCCGATATCCCCGGCAAAGTCGAGGGCAACCCGGTCTTCATCTACCACGACATCTTCAATCCGAATGTCGAAGAGGTCAACGACCTCAAGGATCGCTACCGCACCGGCAACGTCGGCGATGTCGAGGTCAAGCGCAAGCTGGCCACGGCCATCAACAACTTCCTTGAGCCAATCCGCGAGCGCCGCGCCCAATACGAGGCCAAGCCCGGCATGGTCGACGAGATTATCTACGCCGGCAACGCCAAGACCCGCGCCGTGGCCCAAGAGACCGTGCGCATGATGAACGAGGCCATGGGCCTGACCTACTTCAAGTAACCCCAGTCTACCACCCGTTGGCTCCAGGCCATCGAACACCGACGGGTGGTGGAAACCCCAAAAGGAGTGCGTTTATGCAATTTGTGCCATCGCTGAGCGACATGCAAACCCTCACGAGCCAAGGCAATTTGTGCCCGCTCTACACCGAAATAGCTGCCGATCTCGAGACGCCCGTCTCAGCATATCTCAAGACGGCCCAAGGTCCGTGGAGCTTTCTGCTCGAATCCGTCGAAGGCGGTCAACACCTTGCGCGCTACTCTTTTATTGGCACTGACCCCTACATGACCTTGCGCTTCAGCGAGGGCAAAGCGCATGCGGTTCAAGGTGGCTACAAACAGACCATCGCCTACACCGACCCACTCGAGATGCTGGCCTCGCACCTCGCCGACTACCGCCCCGTCCGCCTGCCCGATTTGCCCCGCTTTGTCGGTGGTGCGGTCGGCTACTTGGCCTACGAAACCGTCTGTAACTTCGAGCGCATTCCGCGCCCCACCAGTTGCGACTACGACATGCCCGATGGCCAGTGGCAGTTTGTTGATACCTTGCTGGTCTTTGATCACGTGCGCCATCGCATCAAAGTCATCAGCCACGTCCACCTTGATACGCCCGATTTGGCCGAGGCTTACGAGCGCGCCAAACAGCGCATCATCGCCATCGTCAACCGCTTGCGGCAGCCGTTGCCACCAGGTATGGCGCTCAGTGAAAGCGAAACGACATCCAAGATTGAGGCGACATCAAACGTGTCGCTGGGGGAGTACGTCGAGCGTGTGATGCACGCCAAAGAGTACATCGCTGCCGGCGACATCTTCCAAGTCGTGCCATCGCAACGCTTTAGCCGGCCGATTACCGTCGACCCGTTTACCATCTACCGCGCCTTGCGCACCGTCAATCCGTCGCCGTACATGTTCTACATTACGAGCCCCGACGGTCATCTCGTCGGCGCATCGCCCGAGTTACTCGTGCGCGTCGAGGAGGGGCACGTCACGACCCACCCCATCGCCGGCACCGTCCCACGTGGCAAAACGCCCGAAGAGGACGAGGCGCTAGCCCATCAGCTTTTACATGACGAAAAAGAAAAAGCCGAGCATCTGATGCTCGTCGACCTCGGGCGCAACGATATCGGCCGGGTTGCCAAGCCAGGTAGCGTGCGCGTGCCGAAGTTTATGCAAGTCGAGAAATTCAGCCACGTGCAACATCTCGTCAGTCATGTCACCGGTGAACTCCGCGACGACATGCGCAGTATCGATGCCTTGCGCGCCTGCTTCCCCGCCGGCACCGTCAGCGGCGCCCCCAAAATCCGCGCCATGGAGATTATTGCCGAGCTCGAGGGCACACGCCGCGGTGTCTATGCCGGCGCCGTCGGCCACCTCGGCTTTAATGGCGACCTCGACACCTGTATTGCGCTCCGCTCGATTGTTGTCCAAAACGGCATGGCCTACGTCCAAGCCGGTGGCGGTGTGGTCGCCGACAGCGACCCCGAGATGGAATACCGCGAGAGCTGCAACAAAGCCGCTGCGCCCTTGCGCGCCATCGAACTGGCTGAGCGGCTCCGCACCGAAGGAGGTCAGGCATGATTCTCTTGATCGATAACTACGACTCGTTTACCTACAACGTGGTGCAATACTTGAGCGAGCTGGGCGCCGATGTGCTGGTCAAACGCAACGACGCCTTGAGCGTCGCCGACGTCAAAGCGCTCAAGCCCCAAAAAATTGTCGTCTCACCAGGCCCCTGTACGCCCAGCGAGGCCGGTATCAGCGTCGACGTGATTACCCAACTCGGCCCGCACATCCCGACTCTCGGCATCTGTTTAGGGCATCAGGCTATTGGTCAGGCCTTCGGCGGGATTGTCGAACGGGCGCCCTATGTGATGCACGGCAAGCGTTCGGCCATCAACCACGACGCCGACGGGTTGTTCGCCGGATTGCCACAGCAATTTATGGCCACGCGCTATCACTCACTAATCGTGCGCAAAGAGGGCCTGCCAGCCGACCTCGTCTCAACCGCTTGGACAGACGACGGCATCATCATGGGACTCAAGCATCGCACGTACCCGATCTATGGCCTGCAGTTCCACCCCGAGTCGAGTATGACCGAGCACGGCCACGCCATGCTCAAGAACTTTTTGGCAGTGTGAAACAAGGTACGGTAGACAACGCAGTGCCTCTTGCCAGTGGTGCTGCCAAACCAAGGCGTTGAAGCGCACAAACAAGGGAATACAGATGGGGGCACAGCTGTGCCCCCATCTGTATTCCTAGACCACCCAGCTCTGTACCTAGACCAACCGTCTCTACCTCGACACCTCGACCGACCGGCGTCGTTTTGCCGTACATTCCCATTTTTCTCATAATTCCACAGTATCATCTACCATGTATGACGACTTTGGCACATTAGTGCCCTACGAAACACATCAGATTATGACAATTACGTATATTACCTGCCGCGATCACGAACTCGATGCCGCTCAACTTGCAACCATCCGCGCCCTGCTCGACGAGGCGTTTGAGCACGAGTTCTCCGACGAAGACAGCGACCACGCTAACGGTGGCATCCGCGTTATCGCCGTAGACGGCGACCAGATTGTCGGCCACGCCGCCGTTGTTGCCCGCACCATCACCATCGCCGGCACGTCCTATACTGTCGGCTATGTGGAGGGCGTGGCCGTCATCCCGCACCGCCAAGGCCAAGGCATCGGCGCCGAGATGATGCGCCGCATCACCGCCTTGTGTCACGACGCCTACCAGATCTCGATGCTCTCAACCGGCGAGCACGACTTTTATGCCAAATTCGGTTGGCAACGCGTGCTCGGCCAGAGCTATGTCGATGATCACGGCACCATCACCCGCACTGCCGAGGAGGACGAGGGCCTGATGATCTACACGCAACTCACCCATCTCAATCAACTAGGCGTGGCGTTCGTGTGTGATTGGCGTACCGGCGATGTCTGGTAAACGAGCATTGGCACAACGTAGTCGCTGCAAGAGGTGCATGCTTGCGGCGCTGTTTTTTAAATGATTTACAGAATCTCTTTCAACCCATTGACTAATTTAGTGCCACCGACCACGCTCGGCTCAATTACATGACTAAAGTCCTCGGCATCGGTGAACAGCGCAGCAATATCGAGCACCTCGGCATTGTGATGCGCTGCCACCTCGGCCACCACCCGATTATGATAGGCAATCAACTCGTGCACCAGCGCCATCGGCATGAGCCCGGCATAGTAGCCCTGTAACTCCACCGGCGTGTACAAATTACACACTACCACGCGGCATCCGGTGTCGCGCAACTGACCAATCAACCGCCGATAATCGTTGTGCATGCCGTGGATGGCCTGCATCACCGGATGTGAGTCAGTCAGCGGCTGGCCATCATACAGGCTGGGAAACTGCAACAAATCGTTGCCGCCCACCGACACCACCACCACATCGCTCGGCACTGGTGGATGGCGATCAATCTGTCCAAACACATCGCGTACCACTGCCCCATCACGCGCCACTAACGCCACCTCGTGGCCGAATGCCTCGCGCATCAGGTTGATTACTGCCTTGCCGTAGGGGACATAGGGGCCATTGTCGAGAATCGAGTCGCCATACAAACAAATCATGCGCTTTCTTCCTTTCTAAATACATAAATACGCATTACTGTTATATTACATGATGATGAGGATTATGTACAGATGCCATCATCGTATGTATATGCCAAAACATTGTGCGTATAATACGACCAATAGACCTATTTGTTGCGCCAAGGAGGCCGCATGTCACAAACATATCCTCGCCCTGACGGCATCCCGCTTGATTTGCGCTGGGTCGAACGCACAATTATCAACCGCAGTGCCGTTGAGCGTCGCTGTGCCAGTCATACGGCGCGCCGGAGCGTCAAACAAAACTTCCAACTCGCCTGGTTGCTCAAAGCAATCAGCTGCATTGACTTGACCACCCTGGCTGGCGACGATACACCCGGCAACGTACGCCGTTTGTGTGCCAAAGCGCGCCAACCCGTGCGCGACGATTTGCTCGAGGCCATGGGCATGCGCAACGCCGGCATTACGGTCGGGGCAGTCTGTGTCTACCACGAGATGATTCCCACTGCGGTCGCCGCCTTGCAGGGCAGTAATATCCCAGTGGCGGCGGTGTCGACCGGGTTCCCTGCTGGACTTAGTTCGTTCGAGACGCGCCTGCGCGAAATCGAGCTCTCCATGGCGGCCGGTGCTCACGAAATCGACATCGTCATCTCGCGCCGCCACGTGCTAACCGGCAACTGGCAGGCGCTCTACGACGAGATCAAAGCCTTCCGCGCGGCCTGTGGCAGCGCCCACATGAAGGCCATCCTCGCCACGGGTGAGTTAGGCACCCTCACCGATGTCGCCCGGGCATCGCTCGTATGCATGATGGGCGGGGCCGACTTTATCAAAACATCAACCGGCAAAGAGCCAACCAACGCCACCCTGCCGGTGAGCCTCGTGATGATGCGTGCCATCCGCGAGTATTACGACGCCACCGGCCAGATTGTCGGCTTCAAGCCGGCAGGCGGCATTCGCACCGCCAAGCAGGCGCTGGATTGGCTGCTGCTGATCGACGAGGAGTTGGGCAAAGAGTGGCTCGACGCCAGCCGATTCCGCTTCGGCGCCAGTGCCCTGCTGACCGACATCGAGCGCCAAATCGAACACGGCGTGACCGGCATTTACTCGGCCAATCATCGCCACGCCATGGGCTAGTCAAAAGGACGACGCAGATTATGACAGTTGCAGACATATACAACCAGATGAGCCTCGGGCCGGCGCCAGAGAGCCCCGCCCAGGTCAAGCAGTGGCTCGACAGTCACCAGCGCCGCTTTGGCCTGTACATCAACGGCACCTGGACGCGCCCGAGCGACGAGTCGCACTTTAGCACCATCAATCCGGCCGATGGGAGCACCTTGGCCGAGATTACCCAAGCCAGCGACAGCGACGTGGATGCGGCAGTTCGCGCCGCCCGCATGGCCTACGCCGAATGGAGCAAAACCAGTGGCCACGTGCGGGCGCGCTTTTTGTATGCGATTGCCCGCCAAATCCAAAAGCATGCCCGTTTATTTGCCGTGCTCGAGTCGATGGACAACGGCAAGCCCATCCGCGAAAGCCGCGACATCGACATCCCGCTGGTCATCCGCCACTTTTATCATCATGCCGGCTGGGCCCAAATCGCTGACCGTGAGTTTGCCGGGTATCAATCGGTGGGTGTGTGTGCGCAAATTATCCCGTGGAACTTCCCACTGCTCATGTTGGCGTGGAAGATTGCCCCGGCCCTGGCCGCCGGCAACACCGTCGTGCTTAAGCCGGCCGAATGGACACCACTGACGGCCTTGTTGTTCGGCGAAATCTGCTCGGCTGTCGGTTTGCCGTCAGGCGTCGTCAACATCATCACGGGTGACGGGCGCACCGGCGCCGCCTTGGCCAAGCATGCCGATGTCGACAAAGTAGCGTTCACCGGCTCAACCGAAGTCGGCCGTATTTTGCGCCAGGCCACCGCTGATACGCCCAAAAAGCTCTCGCTCGAGCTCGGTGGCAAATCACCGTTCGTCGTCTTCGCCGACGCCGATCTGGATGCCGCCGTCGAGGGCGTGGTCGACGCCGTCTGGTTCAACCAGGGTCAGGTCTGTTGTGCGGGCACACGCTTGCTGGTCGACGAGCGCATCGCCATCGATTTTGAGCGCCGGCTGGTGCGGCGCATGCACACGTTGCGCGTCGGCGATCCGCTCGACAAGGCGATTGACATGGGGGCGATTGTGGCCGAGCGTCAGCGCCAGCGCATCGACGAGTTGGTCAAATTGGGCATCAGCCAAGGGGCCACCTGTCATCAGAGCCCGTGTGCGTTGCCAACCAATGGCTTTTATTATCCGCCGACGCTATTGAGCAACGTCGAGCCCTCGGCCGTGGTGGCGCAGGAGGAGATCTTTGGGCCGGTGATTGTCAGCATGACCTTCCGCACGCCCAGCGAGGCCATCGCCTTGGCCAACAACACGCGCTACGGCTTGGCGGCCAGTATTTGGAGCCAGAACATCGACACGGCGCTCGACGTGGCCAAGCAAATCAAGGCCGGCGTAGTTTGGATCAATAGCACGAATGTCTTTGATGCGGCCTCGGGGTTCGGCGGCTACCGCGAGAGCGGCTTCGGCCGCGAAGGCGGGCGCGAGGGCATGTACGAATACCTCAAAGCCGTGCCTAGCGGCACGTTGGCCACCACGGCACCGTCGTTTGCGCTGGGGGAGTTGCGCGCCAGTCATCTGACCGGCATCGACCGCACGCCCAAGTTGTATATCGGCGGCAAGCAGGTGCGCCCCGACAGCGGCTATAGTCGCGTGATTACCAGCAGCACCGGCGCACATTTGGGCGAGGTCGGTGAGGGCAACCGCAAAGATATCCGCAATGCGGTCGAGGCGGCACGGGCGGCTGCCAGCGGATGGGCCAATACGACGGCCCACAATCGGGCCCAGATTTTGTACTATATCGGCGAGAACTTGTACGCCCGTGCCAACGAGTTTGCCCAGCTTTTGGCCTCCCAACGCGGCGTGAGTGTGCTGCATGCGGCGCAACAGGTTGAGGCCACGATACAAGCGTGGTTCACCGCCGCTGCCTGGGCTGACAAGTACGACGGCGCCGTGCACCACACGCCACAGCGCGCGGTGGTGATGGCCTTGCCCGAGCCGATTGGCGTGATGGGGCTGGTGGCCCCGGATGCGCCGTCGCTGCTCGGGAGTGTGGCCTTGATGGCGCCGGCCATCGCCATGGGCAACAGTGTGGT
>JBKCLM010000134.1:0-4465 GCA_046300655.1 Chloroflexota bacterium
CTCAATTTCAAGGCATTTACCCAATTCAGCAAAGCAGAGCAACTTGAGCGACGCAAGTTAATCCTCTCACTTGTTGAACTCATCTGGTCACCAAATCGGCTCCACGAAGCAGCAACGATATAACCCCATCTGTGGAGATGCGATATAACGTATCCCCACGAATTGTGGCACACCTAAAGGACACACACCATGACCACCATTGGCCAACCAGAGCGCATCACGCAACAACGGGTTGTGGATCATTTTGTGCGGACACTCGGGTATACCTACCTCGGCAACCGCCACGACCAGAAAGACAATCGGCATATCGAGCATGCGCAGGTGCAGGCCTATTTGCACGGACGTGGCTACAACGAGACCCTGATTAATCGCGCCCTTGATGCGCTTGAGCGGGCGGCAGCCGTCGTCAACGATGATTTGTACGCGGCCAATCAACGCGTGTATGCGCTCCTGCGCTACGGTGTACCCATCAAGGAACAGACAAACACCCTGACCGAGACGGTCAAACTGATTGACTGGGAGTACCCCGAGCGCAACCACTTCGGCATCGCCGAGGAGGTCACGTTGCGCGGCGACAACGAGCGCCGCCCCGACATCGTGCTCTACATCAACGGCATCGCCGTGGTCACCCTCGAGCTCAAAAACGCGCGCACCAGCGTCGAGACCGCCATCCGCCAGACCATCTCAAACCAAAAACCGCTGTTTAACCGCTGGTTTTATAGCACCGTGCAACTAGTACTGGCCGGCAACGACAGTCAAGGGCTGCGCTACGCCACCATTGAGACGCCAGAGAAGTACTGGCTGAGCTGGCACGAGGATGAGCACATCCACGATGGGCAGAGCAAGCTCGACAAGTACCTCGGCAAGTTGTGCGATAAACGGCGCTTGCTTGAGTTGATTCACGACTTCATCCTCTTTGATGGCGGCATCAAAAAGGTACCGCGCGCCCACCAGTACTTCGGCGTCAAAGCCGCTCAAGCCCACATTCACGCCAACAAAGGCGGCATCATCTGGCACACCCAGGGGAGCGGCAAAAGCATCGTGATGGTGCTCCTAGCGCAGTGGATTCTGGCGCATGACCCGAACGCCCGCATCGCCGTGATTACCGATCGCGACGAGCTCGACAAACAAATCGAGCAGGTTTTTACTAGTGCGAATGCCACCATGGTGCGCACCACCAGCGGCAAAGACCTGCTCGACAAGTTGAAGCAGCCGGTGCCGCGCCTCCTCTGCTCGCTCATCCACAAGTTTGGCGCCCACCACCGCCACACCGATTACGAGAGTTATCTCGCGCAGCTGGCCGATCAACCACAGCCGGTCCACGGCAAGTTGTACGTCTTCGTGGATGAGTGTCATCGCACCCAAAGCGGACGGTTGCACACCACCATGAAGCGCATTTTGCCCAACGCCGTGTTCATCGGCTTCACCGGGACACCGTTGCTCCGCGAGGATGCGCAGACCACCTACGAGGTGTTCGGCGACTACATTCACACCTACAAGTTCAACGAGGCGGTCGCCGATGGCGTGGTGCTCGACCTGATCTACGAGGCACGCATGATTGATCAGTCGTTGACCTCGCCCGAACGAGTCGATGCCTGGTTTGATGTCAAAACAGTTGGACTCAATGCGTGGCAAAAACAAGCACTGCGCGAGCAGTGGGCCACCCTCCAACGCGTGCTCAGCTCGCAGTCGCGCATGGATCAAATCGTCAAGGACATCGTCTTTGATTTTGCCACCAAGCCCAGGCTCAACACCCAACGCGGCACCGCCATGTTGGTGGCCAATAGCATCTACGAGGCCTGTCGCTACTACACGCTGTTTAGCAAAACCGAGCTGGCCCAACGCTGTGCGGTGATTACCTCGTATCAACCCAATGCCAGCAACATCACCCTCGATGATTCGGGGCAGACATACTCGGCCAGTGACGCGCAATTCGTGTATCACACCTATACCACGTTGTTACAACAGAGCGGCAAAGCCACCACCGAGCAATACGAGGACTGGACCAAGCAGCTCTTCATCAAAGAGCCGGCGCGCATGAAGTTGCTGATTGTGGTCGACAAGCTCCTGACTGGCTTTGATGCACCATCCTGCACGTATTTGTATATCGACAAAAAGATGCAGAACCACGGCTTGTTCCAAGCGATTTGTCGCACCAATCGCCTCGACGGCGATGATAAGCAGTACGGCTATATTGTTGACTACAAAGATCTATTCAAGCATGTCAATCAGGCGCTCCAGGTCTACACCAAGCCAATCGATGACCGTGCGCCCGGTGCATCACCCGATATCACGCTCAAAGAGCGCTTGCGCATGGAGCGCCAGAATCTCGAGGCGGCGCTCGAGTCACTCTACACACAGTGTGAGCCAGTGGCGCCGCCCAAAGATGACGTAGCCTACATCAACTACTTTTGTGGCAATACCGAGAATAAGGATGCGCTGGCGCGTACCGCCCCAATCCGCGAGATTTTGTACAAGAGCGTGGCCAAAGCGCTCCGCTGTTATGCGGCTATCGCCGATCAACTGATTGAGGCCGGTTGCACGGCGTCACAGATTGTGCACATCAAAAAAGAGATCGAGAACTATGTGCGCTTGCGCGAGATGATTCAACAGGCGAGTGGCGAGTACATCGACCTCAAGGCCTACGAACCCGACATGCGCCACCTGATTGACACCTACATTGCGGCCACAGCACCCAAAGCGCTGAGCGAACTCGACGACCTCTCGTTGATGCAGCTGATTGCCAAGATTGGCATCGATGAGGCCATCAAAGCGCGGATTGAGCCACATACCAAAAGCAAAAACGCGATTGCCGACACCATCACGCATACTGTGCGGGCGGCGATTACCCTCAAAAGTCGCGAGAACCCGCAATACTACCGCCAAATGTCTGAGATGCTCGACGAGGTGATTCAACTGTTGCGCCAAGAGGCTATCGACTACGCCGAGTATCTGCGCCGCTTGGGCGAGCTCGCCAAACGCATCGTACACCCGGATGGGGCTATCGCCTACCCCATCCAAGCGCTTTATGACAACTTGCCCATCGACGAGCGTGCCTGCCGGCGCATCCTTGAGCAGCAGGCGCATTACGACGCCGACGGTGATGCCAAACTAGCGGTGGCACAGCTCATCGACAGGGTGGTGAAACAGGCCAAGCAAGACAGTTGGCGCGGCAATCAGGCCAAAGAGAACATGATCAAGCAAGCAATGTACAATCTGGTCAAGGATGGTACGATAGTCGAGGAGCTGTTTATCATCATCAAGGCACGTGCCGAATACTAAGAGTCATGCCACAATCAACCACCATCGTGATTGACGATATTCCGATGGCGCTGACGTACAAGTCCATCAAAAACCTGCACCTGCGCGTGCATCCACCTGACGGCCATGTGACGATTAGTGCGCCGCCCCATGTGGCCCGTGCCGTCATCGAGGCCTTTGTGCGCAGCAAACTGCCGTGGATCCGGCAACAACAAGCCGCGCACCAGCAATATGTGCCCCTGCCGCCCGTCGAGATGCTCGAGCGCGAGAGCCATTATGTCTGGGGGGCGCGCTATTTGCTGCATCTCGCCACTGGCCCGCGCTACGCCGTCGAGCTGACGCCAACACATCTCGTGCTAACTGCGCCTACCGGTAGCACACCGGCTCGCCGAGCGGCGGCTCTCAATCAGTGGTATCGCCAGCAGGTGCATCAGGCGCTGCCGCCGTTGGTGGCGCGTTGGAGTGCGCGCATGGGTGTGCAGGTCACCAAGGTGTTTGTCCAACAAATGAAAACACGATGGGGCAGTTGTGCCTACCGCACCGGCCATATCCGCCTCAACAGCGAGTTGGCCAAGTACCGGCCGCACCTGCTCGAGTACGTGGTGGTGCACGAGTTGGTGCATCTGCTCGAGCCGTCGCACAACCAGCGGTTTTATGCGTTGATGACGCAGTTTTGGCCCAGCTGGCGGGCCGATCGCGAGGAGTTGAAGCGGGGGTTAGGGTGATACCGGGCGCCGCAAGCGACGCCCCTACCATATGCACTGGTGATATCGGGCGCCCTGTCGGACGCCCTTACAGCCTCCCCTGCTTCACTGCATGCCGGCCAGTGAATCTGGGAACCGTCCCAATGTGACCGGCGTGCAGACTTCTTCTTGAGGTTTATAAATACACGGGCGCCGCAAGCGACGCCCCTACGATATACACCGGTGATACCGGGCGCCCTGTCGGACGCACATACGACCTCCAGCGTCACTGCATGCCGGTCATTGAATTTGGGAACCGTACCAATGTAGCCGGCGTGCAGTCTTCTTCTTGAGGTTTATAAATACACGGGCGCCGCAAGCGACGCCCCTCACTTCATGTATATTCAGTCCTGTTGTATACCGATTGTGTTCTTCGATTTGTCATATACTGACGTAATTGGAAAATATCACAATATTCATTGACGTTCATACGCAATACGTTATATTATTAGTCAATATCC
>JBKCLM010000135.1:0-3420 GCA_046300655.1 Chloroflexota bacterium
CCATACAATCGTGCACCGATACATGGCGTCTGATTGAATCTTCATGGGCACCTCTTTGATAAAAAACACGCATCACTTGATCTTTTGGCCATTCATCCCTATAATCGCACTAATTACGTTATTAGTACAGGCCAAAAATCATGACAAATGCACATGCCTGGGACGGCACCGTCTCTGCTTTTTTACAAACCCCTGATACCACATTAATTGAACTATTCCGTGCACATCATCGTAAGTCTAGTGTGGAGCAACCCTCACAATCTCACGAAACTGCGTGGCGTGATTCTTGGAAGGTGTTGCGCGCATCGTTCCAACAACTCATTAACCTCCATACTGAAGTAAGCAATTGGTTTGTAGTATTTGAATACGAATTACCACGTGAACGTGGGCGGCGACCTGACGCCATTATTTTGACTGGTCGAAGCATGTTTGTGCTTGAATTCAAAGGTTTTGGCTATATTGATAATGCCCATGTTGATCAGGTACATGCATATGTCCGTGATTTTGTGGCATACCACAGTACTTCACATGCCTACGCAGGTGCAATGCTGCCAATTCTTGTACCCACACGTATGAAACTCACACGACAATCACGCAATATCGTACAAATCGTATCGCCAGATCTTTTGGCCGATACGCTGTGGGATTTCTACTCTCGCGGTCAAGCTGCGGGGTTAATGAATAAATCATGGCTCAATGGTGAGTATGAGCCACTCCCCACATTGGTGCGAGCGGCACGCATCATTTTTAACAACGAACCCTTTCCACAGATTCGTCGAGCAGCCAGTAGTGGTGTCGAAGATGCCATGAAGTATGCGATTAAAGTAGCTGAAGCAGCTGAAGCACGGCAAGAACGCCATCTCGTGCTCATCACTGGGGTGCCTGGCGCCGGCAAAACGCTCGTGGGCATTCGCTTTGTTTATGAATATGCTGCAGACCACAATGATGAACGAAATAAAGCGATTATGTTGAGTGGTAACGGCCCATTAGTCAACGTGCTTCAACATGCATTGCGAAGCCGAGTATTTGTGCAAGATGTCCACGGGTTTCTCAAAACATATACTCGTGAGGGCGTACGACCGCCCAAAGAACACATTATTATTTATGATGAAGCACAACGAGCCTGGGATGCTGAACGCTCTGCAGAAAAGCGCGGGACATCGTATTCCGAACCGGATGATTTTCTCCTGATTGGGAGTCGCCAACGCGATTGGTCAATGATGATTGCGCTCATCGGTCAAGGTCAAGAGATTCATTTAGGTGAAGAGGCTGGACTTAGTCAGTGGAATACGGCTGTGCACAATGCCAAACAACTCACTGGCACGAGCTGGATTGTTCACACACCCAAACGGCTTTCACACATCTTTGCGGATGCCGACAAGCTGTATGTGAGCGACAAACTCGACCTTGATCAATCACTGCGTTCACATGTCGCCGAAGAAGTGCAGGAGTGGGTTTCAACACTACTCAACGGCACAAACGCAACGCTCGTTGATGGTCAAAAGCCACGCTTTGATGCCAGTGTTATCCAAAAGACGCAACAGCTCAGCAAAGCTATTAAAGAAGATGGGTTTGTATTGTATGTGACACGTGATGTAGAGTTAGCAAAAACATACGCGCAACACCGGTATGTTGGAGAGTATGACAAACGCTACGGATTACTCGCATCATCCAAAGCAAAATGTCTACCGCAATTTGGCATAGACAACGACTTTCAAGCAACTCGTCGCCTACGTGAGGGACCATGGTTCAATGACGAGCCATCATCGCCGTATTCGTGTTGTCAATTAGATGCAGTCGCCACTGAATTCGCCTGCCAAGGGCTTGAACTCGATCTACCGATTGTCTGTTGGGGCGATGATGTGCGATTTGTACGTGGGCAGTGGGTAACGCCACCAATGAATCGTTCCAGCGCCAAAGATCCACACCGATTGCGTATCAACGCCTATCGTGTCTTGCTTTCACGCGGACGAGACGGCATGGTCATTTATGTCCCCCCCATCCCGACTCTCGACGAGACATTTGCATTACTCGTACAGGCCGGATGCGACGTCCTCTCGCAAGACGCCCCCACCACCGAGCTCCCATATGCTCTGGCCCTCACCCCCTAACCACCTACTCCTCACCCCACCAGCCTTGGCGGCGGAAGAACCAGAGCAGCGCGGCACTGGCCACTACCATCACCGCCAAGGCGAAAGGGTAGCCCCACGCCCACTGCAACTCCGGCATAAAACTAAAGTTCATGCCATAAATGCCGGCCACCATCGAGTTGACCATCAAAATAATCGAGGCCATGGTCAGCACCTTCATCACCTCGTTCAGCCGATTCGACTGCACCGATAAATGCACGTCCAGCACCGTGGCCAACAAATCGCGGTGCAAATCAATCGCATCCACGATGCGCAATACGTGATCATACACGTCTTGCATATGCGTAAAGGCTGCCGTGTCGAGCACCAACAAATCGCCGCGCAACAGCGCATTCAGCGCCTCACGGGCAGGGGCAATTTGGCGGCGAAGCGTCAATAACATGCGCTTCAGATGCACAATCTCGCGTAGTTGATGCGCCTGCGCCCCCACCAACATCTCGGTCTCGAGCGTCTCGACTAGGTCGCCGATATGGTCGAGCATGGGGAAGTAGCTGTCCACGATCGTATCCAAAATCACGTGCAACAGCCCAGCCACGCTCAACGACGATACGTCGCGGAGTGCCTGCCAACGCGTTCGCGCGTCGTTTATCACCGACATCTCATCATGATGGATGGTAATCACCTGCGTCGGCGTGACAAACAGATAAATCGGCGCCGAATGGAGCTTCTCTTTGCTGTGCCCGTGATAGCTCAAGGCATAAAAGACAAAGAACACCCCGTGCTCGTAGCGCTCAACTTTGGTGCGCTGCCCACCTTTGAGGATGTCGTCGATAATCAACGGGTGCAGGCCAATCTCCTGCAATTGCACCTGGGTGGGCTTGATAATATCGACCCATAACTCGTCCATGTGCGCTCCTCGTGTGTATGTGCGTATACCCCTATTATGCCAGCAAAAACGCCATCGTCCGAGTCCACCATGGTACAATTCGTCTGATACGACTATCAAGAGACACGAGGAGCGCATGAGTCACTACGAATACGCCACACCCGAGAACTTTCTCGGGCTCGAAGGCGATATCGCCAGCTACGAGCAAGCCCAAGTATTAGTCTTGCCAATCCCCTACGAGGCCACCGTCAGCTTCGGCCAAGGCGCCCGTGGCGGCCCACGCGCCATCATCAATGCCTCGCGCCAGGTCGAGCTGTATGACCGCGAGTTCAACTGCGAATACGCCTACGAATACGGCGTCCACACCTTGCCGGCCCTGGCCCCACACACCGCCGGCCCCGAGCAGATGGTCAACACCATCGAGGCCTGCGCCCGTGAGCACAT
>JBKCLM010000136.1:0-9045 GCA_046300655.1 Chloroflexota bacterium
GTACACAAACCGCCCCGAAAAATACCATTGGGCGGTTCACGAACCGCCCCGACCGATTTTTATCGACGTGAAAGCGGATTTTGACGGTCGATCGCCCATTTCATCGGATTGCGAATGATATACCTGCGGATGCGATCGAGCGCGTTTTCGTGACGAATGATGTGTTCGTAATAATTGCGTTGCCAAAACGAAATGCCTGGGGTTGTATTCAATTCGTTGATGCGTTTGGTTGATACGGTTTTAAATGCACCAATTAACCGGCCCAATGATTTGCGGGGCGGTTTATTGGGCGGTTCACGAACCGCCCCTACGGTGGGTGTTGATGGGGATGGTATTGTGGGCGGTTCATTGGGCGGTTCATTGGGCGGTTCACGAACCGCCCCTACGGTGGGGGCGTCAATGACGATGATGCCGTGGAAATGGTTGGGCATGACGACATATTCATCAATTGCCACATATGGATACTGCTGTGCCAACCATTCCCATGCCTCGGCCACAATTGCGCCGCTGGGACTTAATTGCATTTCACCGTCAATTACGTCACCCAATACGCATGCGCGATTCTCCACGCACAATGTGATGAAATACGCGCCGGCCTGCGTGTAATCATAATCTTTCAATCGAATTGATCGACGATGATGCTTGGCCGGGTCGTAATTCATACATTTACCTCACTGCTGAGCCCAGGGCGCTGACGATGATGCTTACCATCAGAATGAATCGTCGCATCGCGCAATCCTCTCATGAATTTCAATATAACGTAATATTGAATGGGTGTGATTATAACATGTTTTTAGAAAATTACGTAATCATGGTATAATTTATCTATCGTTTAAAAAAAAGGAGCAGAGAATGTATCGATTGCTGATTCTAAGTGCATGTGTATTGAGTATGTTGCTGATTGTACCGAGTGCGCCGGCACATGCAGACCAACGGTGTTTCCCCGAGACGGGCTTTTGTATTGACGGCAAGATTCGCGAATTTTGGGAGAAAAACGGTGGCCTAGCGGTCTTTGGATTCCCGATTGGCGAGCTTGAATACATCATCAGCGAGGGCCAAGAGATTACCATGCAACGCTTTGAGCGGAACCGGATTGAGTTGCATCCGTGGAACAGTGCGCCCTACGATGTGCAGTTAGGGCGGTTGGGTGTGACGCGACTCGAGCGCCAAAAGCGTGACTGGTTTACGTTCCCCAAAAGTGAAGCTCAGCCGGGCTGTCGTTACTTTGCGGAGACGGGGCACAACGTCTGCGGCGATATTTTGAAGGCATGGCGCAAGAATGGCTTGCAGCTTGATCGCAGTGCGGCGGTAAGTGAGGCCGAGAGTTTGGCGTTGTTTGGCTTGCCGTTGTCGGATTTGATGGTTGAAAAAATCAACGGCAAGGAGTATCAAGTCCAGTGGTTTGAACGGGCACGATTTGAGTTACACCCCGAAAATCCAGCACCATACAATGTGTTGTTGGGATTGTTGGGCAACGAGGTGGGCAAGTTTGGTTTGACCTTTAATCGTGACAAATTTGTCTCGTTGTCGGATGCCGATGCGACCGGTAATGACAAGCCAATCTCGGATTACATGTTGAACATCAACGACTTCCAGCCGGGGTCGCGACAGTTATGGAACACATATGCAGAGGGTAAGTGGGGATGTGGGATTGATGCAGATTCAGTTGTTGACTCGCATTATCGTTTGATATACCCAGAGGGTGTCAAAGGTGTATATCGCATTGAGATGTGTGTAAAACGTACAAAGAGTAGTAAAAGTGCCCATGAATTGATGGATGCGTGGTATACCGGAAACGTCAATACAATTAAATCAACGCAAACCGAAAATATCATGACGTTTATCCCCGAGATTTCAGGGCCTGATGAGTCTTTGGCATACTGTACCAATAATACATTTGTTGTATTGCCTGAAGGTAAATCATTGCCATTGATTGCGTGTGAGGAATTTAAGTATTTTGTGCGCACTGAGAATATTATTTTGTATATGGAAATTGGACGGGAGTACAGACAGCCGTTCGTGTTGATCCGTGATTTTGTCAATTTTGCGGTGTCGCGCATGGTGAATTAATGACGGACCCTAGGTAGAGACGCATGGCTATGCGTCTCTACCTAGGGCGAATCATGTTACGGCGCGGTGGTGAATTTCCAGAAGGTGGAGTTTGACAGCGTGGTACCCCCGGCGTTCTTGGCACGCACTTGCCAGAAGTAGGTTTTGTTCTTGGCGAGGCCGGTAATGGTTGCAGTGCGGGCGGTGCCCGTGCTCTTCCAGGTGGTGCAAGTGGCGGTGGTCAGTGCGATACAGTACTCATAGCTGGTGGCGCGGGTGCTGGCCGCCCACGAGAGGGTAATACTGGTTCTTTGTCGAGTTGCGTTGTTGGTGGGGGCAGATTTGGTAAATGCAGCTGGTGGGAGGGTGACCGTAAAGTTATGCATGGTACCACCATTAGCGATACGTGTTCCGGACGTGTTGACGGCCCGGACCTGCCAGTAGTAGGTGGTGTTGTGGGTGAGACCTGTCAGCATGACATTCGTGGAGACGCCGGTACTGAGCCAGGTGGTACAGGTGTTAGGTGAGGTGGAATAGCAGTACTCATAGCTCGTGGCATAGGTACTTGCCTGCCAAATGAGGGTTGGCGTAGTTGTGGTAATGCGTTGATTAGCAGTGGGAGTGAGTGTGTTGAACGAATTTGGTTTTCCTTGATCGATGATGACGGGGGCGTGATAGAGTTTGAGGTTGCCATTTGTTTGGTCGTAATAGCTAATGACAGGGATATCAGTTGAAGTCAATGCGAGAGATATGTACTCACCTACATGACCCGTTGAGTCGACTGTTGAGAGCGTCGGGCTGGTGCAGGCAGAATTATTGCAGACAGCGAGCTTGAGGTCGTCGTATGAATAGTCAAAATAGCTGATGATAGGGATATTAGCCGATGTCAGTGTAATAGATGAGTAGTAGCCTAAGTGAGTCGCATAGTCGAGCGTCGAGATGGTTGGACTAGTGCAGGCAGGATTATTACAAACGGCGAGTTTGAGGTCTTGATTAGCTACATCATGATAGCTTATAACAGGTATATCGGTCGATGTGAGTGCAATAGATGTGTAGTAGCCGACATCACCTATCGAGTCGAGCGTCGAAATGGTTGGACTAGTGCATGTAGGAATATTACACACAGCGAGTTTGAGATTTCCATTTGTCCAGTCGTAATAGCTGATGACAGGGATATCGTTCGATGTACGTGTAATGGATGAATACCACCCGACATCACCTGTAGAATCGAGTGTTGAGATGGTCGGGCTGGTGCAGGCTGTATTATTACAGATGGCAAGTTTGAGGTCAACGTTTGTGTCATCGTAATAACTGATGATAGGGATATCGGTCGATATGAGTGTAATGGATGTCATGTAACCGACAGCACCTATCGAATCGAGTGTTGAGATGATTGGGCTGGTACAGTTAGTATCATTACAGACGGCAAATTTGAGATCCTGATTGGCTGCATCAAAATAGCTGATGACAGGGATATCGTTTGATGTGAGTGCAATGGCTGAATACCAACTATTACCAACTGACGAATCGAGTGTTGAGATGATTGGGCTGGTACAGTTAGTATCATTACAAACGGCAAGTTTGAGATCTTCATTTGTTTTATCAAAATAGCTGATGACTGGAATATTGTTTGATGTGAGTGCAATGGATGACCCGATACCGACTCGGTTAGATACAGATGTAGGTGCATCGACTCGTGGTTGCATTTGAGGCTGCATCTGCGCGACAGTATTAATGCTGATTACATCACTCACGGCATTGCCGTTACTAATACCCTCGCCACCGAGCGGGATCCCTGCGTCGTTGCGAATAGAGTCATCGTCGAACAGAGTCAGTGCGAGTTGTGTGCTCGGTCCGTTGAGAACCACGACAACCCGATAGGTGTCTGCAGTGTCATCGATGGCGGTTACATCAGTGATGCTAGTGAACTGAACGTCACCGGCTGTAGCAAAATCTGTGCGATCGACACCAGTCACTGCCTCGCTAAATTGGACGGTGAATGTGCGTTGCGATGCGTCAGTAGGATTGGTATCGGCAGTGATTGTCCAGACCCGTGGTACTGGTGATTGTTGTGCTTGACCAATCAGCGTTGTGCTGAGAAAGAGGATGAGGGAGATGCTTATCCACCGAATGCGTGCGTACATTGCCGTTCTCCTCTGTACATCAGTACACAATCATGTTTGTTACCAACAATCGTGCTATTACCGTAACACCTCTGGTGTACAAGTGTCTCTGTCATACCAGGGCGGTTATGTGGTTACGGCGCAGTGGTGAATTTCCAGGTTGTGCCAGTGGCAACAGTAGTGCCACTGGCGTTTTTTGCGCGTACTTGCCACTGGTAGGTTTTGTTTTTTGCGAGGCCTGAGACGGTTGCGGTGCGAGCGGTGCGCACATTCCGCCACTGAGTGCAAGCAACAGTACTCAGTGAGATGCAATATTCGTAGCTGGTGGCACGGGTGCTGGCCGCCCACGAGAGGGTAATACTGGTTCTTTGTCGAGTTGCGTTGTTGGTGGGGGCAGATTTGGTGAACGATGCAGGGGGGAGGATAACAGTGAACTGCCACATGACACCATTATTGGCAGGAGTTGTCCCTATTCTATTCTTGGCCCGGACCTGCCAGTAGTATGTTTGGTTGTGGATGAGTCCAGTTTTGGTTATACCAACACTAGGATAAAAGTTTAACCATTTAGTACAGGTTGTAGGCGATGTGGCAAAACAATATTCGTATTGCATTGCGAATGAGGTGTAGGGACTACTCAAAATTACGCTATTTTGCTTGATAATGCTTCGATTTGTGGGTGAAGTCTTGCTGAATGATTCCGGTTGTTCACCGACTTCAATCAGGTAGTTACCACCATTACTAAGTGAATACGGGAACACAGTGCTTAAAAAATTGTAAACGTGCGCACCATTTTTGTAGAAGCTTATGGCAGTGGTATTGGAGCTGATTGCCATGGATAATCCGTATCCGTCACTCAGACCTGAGACCGAATCTGTTACTGTGGTACAACTCGCGTTGCTACACATGATGATGTGACCACTCTGGCCAAGTGGAGTGTGATAGTAATAGCTGATTACTGGATGATATTGATCGGGTCTTGTATACCGCAGGTCAATAGCCGTATCAAGCACATCTTCTGCAGAGAATTTACTATGTCCAAGGAGGGTCATGTTGGTGCTACAATCGCGTGTATCACTACAGTATGCTAATTTGAGATGTTCGGTGCTGGAATCGATGTAGCTAATATACGGTTCATCATTAGCCCCGAGTACTAAATCGATACCGAAACCTGTGTTGCCCGTTGCATCGACAACTGATGTGCTCTTGCGGCTGCAGGTGATATCAGCACAGTACATCATATACAGATCGTGATTCCGTACATCACCGTCGAATGAGGCTGCGTATGCGATGATAGGCAGATTGGCGCTGGTGAGTTCTAGTCCAATCGGTGATAATGGTGCTATTGGGCGAGCGATGGTGCTTGTTGCTTGATCCGTGCAACTCGTATTGCGACATGTTGTGAGGTAGAGATAGTCGCCAAACACGTCTTTGTGGGCAATCACCGCAAGACCGTCGCTGGTGACTTCTATATTTGTGAAAGCACCGATTGAATTTCCTAAATCGGTGTCAGATATAGATGTCACACTCGGAGTCAGACAGGGAATATCGCATCGAGCGTATTTGAGATTACCGTTTGTTTCGTCGGCATAACTCAATACAACTTGATTTCTGGATGTGAGTGCCAAATCAACATTCTTACCAACTGAACCTGTTGCATCGATGGTGGTTTTTGTAACGTTACCGCTATTAAAACCGAGTACATCATTTGCGGGATACATTATCAAAATGAGGTCCTTGTTGAAGGTATCATAGTAAGCTAACAAGATGGCATTGTCACTTGTAATGGCGATAGCAGTATGTTGCCCCTCCAAAGTGAGGGCACGTTGTTCAGTAAGCGGTTGAGAATCATCAGGAGCTGCGATGGCAGTTGATGGTACACCTACTAGTGTAACTATGATGATAACAATGTAAAGAATTCGAGTGATAATTCGCATAAATCGGAGGGGCATCGATGTTGAAACTGTCATTGAGTCCTCCTAGAAATCTACGTTGTTAAGATAATGTGTATGTAGTTCCGATTATACATAATATATTTTTCAAGTCAATCAATTGTAAAAATTAGAACCTGTATGAATCAATGATGTATTTAAATATAGGCACATCCTCTCCCAGAGACGCATCGCCATGCATCTCTGGGAGACAGCGGGTGTGTTTACGGCGCAGTGGTGAATTTGAAATACCCACCATTGGCCAATGTCGTACCCCCAGTGTTCTTGGCGCGGACTTGCCAGAAGTAGGCTTTGTTCTTGGCGAGGTTGCGCACGGTCACTTGGCGGGCAGTGCCGACATTCTTCCAGTTGGTGCATGCTCTAGTACTCAGAGCAATACAGTACTCGTAGCTGGTAGCACGAGTGCTAGCATTCCATTTGAGTGTCACGGTGGTTGGTTGGTTTTTGGCATTATTGGCTGGGGCTGATTTGGCAAAGGATACGGGTGGTAGTATGACCGTAAAGCGCCACATCGTGCCACTATTGGCCTGCCGATGCCCGGCTGCATTAATCGCACGCACCTGCCAGTAGTAGGTGGTGTTGTGGGCTAATCCCGAGATGGTGGCACTCGTGGTTGTGCTTGTGCTGATCCATGTTGTACAAGTTGTGGCCGATGTTGCAATGCAGTATTCGTAGCTGTCGGCGTAGGTGCTGGCCGCCCAAAGGAGCGTGGTCGAGGCGCTTTTGATGGTGCTTGCTGTGGTCGGTGACGATTTGGCAAATGGTGTCGGTTGACCATCAATCGTGGCGATACCGCGGTAGAGTTTGAGGTTACCGTTCAGACTGTCGTAATAACTGATGATGTGTGTACCGCTTGTGGTCAGCGATAGTGAGGCGTATTCGCCGACATCACCGACACCATCAATGGTGGTGCGTGCATTGCTACTACAGGCCGCATCGGCACAGATGGCGATGTGAAGGTCAGCGTTGGTTTGGTCGTAGTAGCTGATGACGGGGATGTTTTGGGGTGTCAGCGCCAGCGAGCTCCACCAACCGACATTGCCTGCACTGTTATCCAACACCGTCAGGGCTGGGGCGGTGCATGCATGCGTGTCGCAGACGGCAAGTTTGAGGTTGCCGTTTGTGACGTCGTAGTAGCTGATGACGGGTTTGTTGGTTGAGGTGATGGCTAACGACGTAAATTGACCGACGTTGCCGGTATTATCGATGACGACGCTTGAATCACTGCTACAGGTCGCATCAGCACAGATAGCGAGCATGAGTGTGTTGGTCGTGCCACTGAAGTAACTTATGACGGGGATATTGTTTGTGGTCAATGCAAGCGAACTAAATGTTCCACCGCCAGCGGTGCTTTCGAGCGTTTGGATGGTAGGGCTCGTACATGCGGCATTATTACAAATAGCAACCTTGATTATTTGATTGGAATCATCAAAATAGCTGATAACAGGTGTATTAGTGTTCGTCAGTGCGAGTGATGCGTACGAGCCGACATCGCCGGTGCTGTCGATGGTAGTGGTAGTTGGTGCAGTGCAACTGCTGTTATTGCAGATGGCAAGTTTGAGATTCGCATTTGTTTGGGTGAAGTAGCTAATGACGGGAATGTCGGCTGATGTTAATGCCAACGATGTGTATGTGCCGACATCATCACTACTATCAATGGTTGTGATGGATGGGTAGAGGCATCCTGTATCGGTGCAAATGGCGAGTTTGAGGTCGTAGTTGCTAGCATCAAAGTAGCTGACAACCGGCAATCCGGCTGACGTAAGTGCCGACGACGTATACTGTCCAATCTCGAGACCGCCGCCACTCGGCGTATCAATTGTCATGGGTATGAAAGCATCGGCAGCTTGGCTATCAACTGACGGTGTAATTGTCTCTGTCTCGTTGGTTGAGGATACCTGATCCTGACTGCTCCGTCCGGTGGTGGTAGTAAACCGCCAAAACCCACCCGCTGCAGTCACGGTACTGCCAACATTTTTGGCACGTACTTGCCAGTAGTAGATTTTGTTGTTGGCCAGATTGCGTACGGTGACTTGGCGATTGGTGCCAGTACTTTTCCAATTGGTGCAGGTCGCAGTTGTGAGGGCAATACAGTATTCGTAGCTGGTGGCGTAGGTACTACTCCCCCATTTAAGCGTAACGGTGGTTGGTTGATTTTTGGCGTTATTGACTGGTAATGATTTGATGAGTGCGGTCGGTGGAAATGCCACCGTAAAGCGCCACGTCGTACTACTGTTAGCCAGGGTGGCGTCGATGACATTCGTGGCACGCACCTGCCAGTAGTAGGTGGTACCGTGCGATAGACCGCTAATCGAGGCACTGGTGGTCGATCCGGTGCTTACCCAGGTGGTGCAACTCGTCGTTGTTGCATAGCAGTATTCGTAGCTGTCGGCATGCATACTTGTGGCCCAGCTGAGCGTAGTGGTTGCAGTGGTTACTGTACTACTGGCTGCTGGTGTGAGCTTGGCGAAGGAGTTGGGCTGACCCTGATCAATTGGAATGCTACCGAGATAGAGCTTGAGCGATTCGGTGGTCACGTCGTAGTAGCTGATGATGGGGGTGTTTGATTCTGTCAGGGCAATTGAACTATAGACACCAACATCATTGGCACGATCGAGGGTCATTATTTTTGGGGTACTACAGGTGGTTGCATCATTACAGACGGCGAGTTTGAGATCGTCGTTGATGGCATCGTAGTAACTGATGACGGGGATATTTGCCGTAGTCAGTGCCAATGATAGGGTATACCCTACCGTGTCTCCATTATCAATGTTCACCCGCGTCGGACTGGCGCAGGTAGTATCGTCGCAGATGCTGAGGATGAGATCGCCATTGGTTTGGTCGTGGTAGGCGATGACTGGCTTGTTGTCGGAGGAGAGGGCGATTGACGAGTAAAGCCCTGTGATACCAACTATATCCACAAC
>JBKCLM010000137.1:0-15826 GCA_046300655.1 Chloroflexota bacterium
GGTGGCTGTATAGCAGTGGCAAATCAATCACCGACAGTCGAAATGGCTTGGTGTTGCCACGCATTAACGTGAATAATGCGGTGACGCTCGCTATCACTCCGCAAGCATTTGGTAAAACTGCACCGGCCGTTAATGCTGTCAATCAGCCACTCAACGTGACCCTCACCTGGCCAGCCAGTAGCGGTGCCACCAGCTACGAATATTGTTTTGCGTTCACTGCGGCAAAATGCATATACTGGAAGAGTGTTGGGAATGCGCGATCTGTTGTTATGAGTGGCTTGCGGAGCAGAACAACGTATTTTTGGCATGTCCGCGCTCGTAACGCCAAAGGTGTCACTGTGTCTAATGGTGGTGTCTGGAAGTTTACTACCACCACGGTCAGCATGCCCGGCGCATTTGCCAAAACTGCACCAGCGAATATTGCCGTTAACCAACCATTGACAGTGACGCTGTCGTGGGGGGCAAGTGTTGGGGTACGCAATTACGAGTATTGTTTTGCGTTCACTGCGGCAAATTGTACCAACTGGAAGAGCGTTGGGACTGCCCGATCTGTTGTTATGAGTGGCTTGCGGAGCAGAACAACCTATTTTTGGCAAGTGCGGTCACGCAATGCAGCCGGTGACGTCCTTGCAAATGGTGGTGTGTGGCGGTTTACGACACGGTAACTCATATGGGTATTGACGAGCCCTCACATCATTTATGATGTGAGGGCTTTGCTATGGTTCTGCAGTATATTTGACGTGTGGTGGTATTCCACCCTACATATGTGGAGATGTATCAATACAATCAACGCGCGCAAGTATATTTTGCTGCAAATACGCAACGTGTGGTTATTGGTAGCAATTCATACTTTGTGCTGCTGATCTAGTCTCCCATCTTTTTTGCGTGGCAAGGTGAGATGAGTTATGAGTTGTTTTGATAGATAACTGATTGATTCGTGGTCGCTGGGCAACAGAATATTGCAGTGCGTATCGACTTTGCGTTCTATTAAGGTTTTTAGGTATGTAGAACAAACTTATGAGTAAACGCTGTGTGATTATCTGCATGAATGCAATAAAAACATATTGACGTAAATTTGTTAAATTATATTTTTAACGTGTTTTTAGTTGCGAAGTAAAATATGAAATATCTATGTAAGATTTGATACAAGTGTTTTGAATAAAATGCAATATTACGCATCTGTATACCATAAACTTACATAAAGATTTGTCATATAACACATGTTGTTGAATATAAAAATAAAGTAACAACTTGAATAATACTGGTATAATCACATATACGATATAGAATTAAGGATGTTATATGTGGCACAACCGTATCGGTATGGTCATAATGTGGATTGTACTATGTGTTTTTTTAGTACAAGAACGGGCTGTATACAGTAGTGATGACACCATATCGCTTCAATCAGAAATACTTGTAACAAACGTTGAAAGAGTACTTTCTCTTGGTAATCAGGATGATGAAATTCCAGTTATTGTGACGTTGCAAATACCTTCATATGCACGTACTTTTGGCATGACTACGCTAGAGAAACAACAACGAACGAGCATGATAAAAATGACGCAACAAGATTTTGCTATGCGACATGCTGCGTATGTTCGATTTACAAATCGACAACCACATTTGTTCCCTGTCATGTTTGCCACGATGCGTAGAGGAGACGTACGAAAATTGGCGAGTGATCCGCGTGTTGCAAACATACACCAAGATACGTTGTCAGCACCATTGATGGATATCAGTACGATGTTAATTGGCTCACAAGCCGCGAATGCGGCCGGTGTTGATGGACGTGGTACGTCTGTAGCAGTGCTTGACACCGGCGTGTTGACTAGTCATGAATTTTTAAGTGGTCAGGTCGTTGCAGAGTCTTGTTTTTCAAATGTATATGGTTCTGGTACTGCGTGGTATAACGGTACTAGTCTCTGTCCGAGCGGCAATAATACACCTTTTACTGCATCAAACCAGGTTGGTAGTGCTGCGCCATGTGTTGGTATGTCTGGATGCGATCACGGGACCCATGTGTCAGGTACGGTAGCAGGTAAAGTGATCGATAAAGGGTCGTATGTGATGCGGGGTGTGGCTCCAGCAGCAAAAATTATTGGTATACAGGTGTTTACTAATTTTTCTGGAAGAATCAGCTCATGGGGGGCTGATCAATTATTAGCTATGGAGTGGTTACTTGAACACAAGGATACATCTGATTGGGGCGAGTTGGCATCGTTGAATATGAGCCTTGGTGGTGGGCAGTATACGGCAATATGCGATGACTCAAATGCATTAACACCTGCAATCAATGAATTGCGTACCTTAGGTATTGCGACTGTGATTGCCAGCGGTAATGATGGGTATTTAGATTCAATATCTGGACCAGCATGTATCTCATCAGCAATTACGGTCGGCTCAACAACAACATCATCTGCCATATCAGTTAGCGGTGTGATAGCAGAAGATGAAATTGCGCCTTATTCAAATGCACCAAGTGGTACAAATAATAATTCGAATATTCATGGTGACCGTTTACTTGACTTACTTGCCCCTGGCATGTATATCTGGTCTTCACTATCGGCTAATACTACCAGCTACGGGTATAACTCTGGCACATCAATGGCAGCACCGCATGTGGCAGGTGCGTGGGCTTTACTCAAGCAAGTCGCATCTGATGCATCGGTTTCACAAGTATTAACATGGTTCCGCGATTCGGGAATTCCGTTAACAGATAATCGGCCTTCCACTGGTTCGTACGCATATCGTTATGGTAGTGTTACGCCAACTCCATACACATTACTATATGCAGATCGGCCAAGTCTTTCCTTACCTCGTATCCAAGTTAATCATGCAGTGAGTACAGCAGCGGCAGCAGTCACTGATACGCCGATTCCGACAAGTACACCTACGGCAGCAGTCACTGATACACCGGTTGTCAGTACACCCACGGCAACAACTATGCCAACTGCCACGTCTATTCCCAAACCCGGCGCTTTTGTCAAATCAGCACCAGCGAATGCCCTAACCAATCGTCCGCTGACGATGACCTTAACCTGGGGCGCAAGTAGCGGTGTGAGTCGCTATGAGTATTGTGTGGCGAACACTGCAACTACGTGTACTCGGTGGGTAAATGTCGGCGTATCTCGTTCTGTCGTATTACAAAATTTGGTGAGCAATAGAACATACTATTGGAATGTGCGTGCGGTCAACGCATATGGTGTCACCCTATCGAACGGCGGCACTTGGCGTTTTACTACAACTAGTCAGTCATTACCTGGTTCTTTTGCAAAAATCGCCCCAGCCAATGGTGTGACGAATCGGCCTTTAAACACAGCGTTGTCGTGGAATGTGAGTGCTGGTGCCGCACGATATGAGTATTGTTTGGCCACGTCGGCTACATCGTGTACCAATTGGAAGAGCGTCGGTACCGCTCGTGCAGTTGTGCCAGGTGGTTTGGTACGGAATCGCACCTACTTCTGGCAGGTGCGTGCAGTCAATACTGCTGGCGAAACAGTGTCTGTCGGTGGGGTGTGGCGCTTTACGACCATTCGCTAAGCGTTGCGGTTGCTTGATACCCTCATGCCCTAGGCACGATGTACCTAGGGCATCGTGTCTTTTCTGGGTCATATACATGAGTCTTGGTTTGTAATCGATTAAACTTGACATTTTCGAAAGATAAATTTAGGATACTTTCACACACGAAAGAAAAAAGAATGTTGACCGAGTGAGGGCATAATGAGTGCACGCACCAAAGAACGCCGTGAGCGCATCGTCTCTCTTGCCAAGCAAGAGGGATTCGTCAGCGTGACGGCACTTTCACAGCTCTTCAATGTCTCTGAGGTGACGATTCGGAGCGACCTTGATGTGCTTGAGTCGCAGGGGCAATTAACTCGTACCCATGGTGGCGCGTTCTGTAACGAGCAACGGCGTCCAACGCTCAAAAGTGGCCTGCCGAACCGGATTGATCGGGTGGCGAACGGAGCCTTCGCCCTGATTGACGACTACGATGCCATCATGATTGAGGGTGGCGTACTAGGGCAGGCGTTGGCGGCTCGACTCCATGAACGCCGTGGCTTGATGGTCTACACCGACAGCATTGATGTGGTGATGCAACTCCAACAAACAACGCACACGGTGGCGTTTTTGGGTGGGGTGATAAGTCAGGGACGAAGTATTGGGTGGCCCGATACCCATCAGTTCTTGCCGCCGGGGATGCGTGCCCGCGGGCTGTTTTTGTCGGGACTACCTACTGACGAAATCGGCCGCGATGTGGTTGTTCGGCGTGATACCTTGCGTCGGCGCATGATGGAGGTTTGTGACCACATTGTGCTGATGGTTGAAAGTGCCGACCTTGCTGATTGTATGCGCCGTGATCAATCGATGGATCTCGAGCGGGTATCACGGATTGTCACTGATGATGCCATCGACAGTCCTACGATTGCGCGTCTCGCTGGGTCTGGCATCCCCATGACGATTTGTGGGGCAGTAGGCCGTCGTCACGTCGAAAACACTCCTGCCCGACGCTGGCGCATCGGCTTTGCCAATCAAGATGAGCGTTTGCCGTTTGCCTCAGCGGTGCGCGTGGGTATGACTACCGCTGCAGAGGTTGGTGGGATTGATTTGTTGTTGGCCGATAACAAAAGTGACGGCGCAGTTGCACTTGCCAATGCCGAAACATTCATCAAGGCCAATGTCGATCTCGCGGTCATGTTCAACACGGATGCCCGCACCAATAACATGATTATCGAGGCTTTTCGTCAGGCAAATATCCCGGTGATTGCTATCGACATCCCCATTCCAGGTGCCACGTTCTTTGGTTTTGATAATTACCGGGCAGGCCTGATGACTGGGCGTTTGCTCGGGCAGTATGTGCGGCGCCAGTGGCACGGCGTGGTTGATGCGGTCTTCTCGCTCGGCTTGCCGATCTCGGGCCCAGTGCCGGCAGCACGCATGCAAGGCCAAATTGACGGCCTGCGCGAGCAAGTCCCCGTGCCTGATGGCCGGATTGTGCACCTCGATAGTCGTAACACCAGCGTCGATTCGTGTGCGGCCACGCGCGTCGCCATCAAGAAGATTCGCCGGAGCGATCGCGTGGTGATTTTGGGTATCAACGACGAGGCCGTGTTGGGCGCACTCTCGGCTTTTCATGAGGATGGGTCGCTCAATCGCTGTGTGACTGCCGGCCTTGGTGCAGATATCGATGCATTGCGCGAATTGCGTCGGCCGGGGAGTCGCATGATCGGCGCGGTGGCGAGCTTCCCCGAGCGCTACGGCGAGCGTGTGATTGAATTAGCAGGGTCGATTTTGCAACGACGAGCGACTCCACCGGCCCGCTACACCAACCACTGTTATGTGTTGTCAGATGAATCGATGCGGACTCTCGATTTGACAGCCCTGCGCGGGGGCGTGATTTCTGCAAGTGAGTATGGTGCCCAACGACGATAATTCATTTTGTTCTGTATATCAAAGGAGTGTGGGTATGAGTGATGTCAAAGGCTACGCAGCGCTGGCCGAACAACTAACATCCCAAGGAGTCGATGTCGCCCAGGTCAAAGCCGCGCTCAAAGCGCAACACATCGAGACGCCGAGTTGGGGCTATGCCAACAGCGGCACGCGCTTTAAAGCCTTCGCCTGGCCTGGCGCAGCCCGCACCACGCGTGAGAAGCTCGACGATGCGGCTATGGTACATCGTATGACTGGCATCGCGCCATCGGTGGCGGTGCACATCCCGTGGGACAAGCCCGAGGACGGTGATTATGTGGCCATGTGTCAGTATGCGGAGTCACAAGGGATTGTGATTGGGGCAGTCAATCCCAATGTCTTCCAAGATGATCAATATCGCCTCGGCTCACTCGGGCACCCCGATCGCGGTGTGCAGGAGCAGGCGCTCGACCATTTGATTGAGTGCTGCGATATTATGACCAAAGTCAAAAGCAACGCCCTCAGTTTGTGGTTTGCTGACGGCACCAATTACGCCGGTCAAGATACGTTGCGTGGGCGCAAACGGCGCTTTGAGGAGGGCTTGACGCAAGTCTACAAGCATTTGCCGGCCGGCGGGCGTATGCTGATCGAGTACAAGTTCTTCGAACCGGCATTCTATAGCACCGACATCCCCGATTGGGGGACGGCCTATGCCTGGGCGCTCAAACTCGGGCCACAGGCGCAGGTGCTGGTCGATTTGGGGCATCATGCGCAGGGCGTGAATATTGAGCAGATTGTGGCGTTTTTGCTCGACGAAAACCGGCTCGGTGGATTCCACTTCAATAACCGCAAGTACGCCGACGATGACCTGATTGTGGGCACCACCAACCCGTATGAGCTCTTTTTGATCTACAACGAATTGACCGGAGCGGCACTTGGTGCTGACGAACCGGCTCGCAGTTGCGCCCAGAACGTGGCCTACATGCTCGATCAGAGCCACAACATCGAGGGCAAAATGCTGGCGATGATTTACTCGGTTATCAACTGCCAAGAGGCCTACGCCAAGTCGCTACTTGTACCGCGTAAGGCACTGGCCGAGGCCCAACAAGCGGGAGATGTGCTGGGGGCACATCAGTTGCTTAGCGATGCCTATCGTACCGATGTGCGACCGTTGTTGGCGCAGGTACGGAGCGAGATGGGTGTGCCAGTGGATCCAGTGGCTGCATTTAAGGCGACCGGGTATGAGCAAAAAGTCGCTGTCGAGCGTGGTCTCGCCGCAACGTCCGGCGGATTCCAGTAAGCCGTGCGTACCTTTTTCTCTGTCTGAAACGGTATCACCAATAACCGGAACAGATAGAGGAGCGGTACCATGGAACGACGCATTTTGGTGGTGAGTTGGGCGATGCAGGCGGAGGGTGAGGTGCCCCGTGAGCAATTGCGGGTGATGACCGAGGCCCTCCGCCTCAGTGTTTGGCGCGTCGGCTGTATTGCCTTGGCCTGCGGCGTACGTCCACACCATGTTCGTATGGTGATTGAGTGCAACGATACGCATGAACCCCACCAGCTGATTGAATGGGTACGGGCGGCTGCCCGTTATGCAGTAACCTGTTACAGCGGTGTTATGCCCGTATGGGCTGAGCGGTATGAGTGGCAGTGGGTCGAACGGGGCTGTGCCGGCCAAGAGATTATCGCCTGTTGGCGCGAATGACTGCATCAGGGTATTGGTGCGATAATCTGCATAACTAGGCGCTTTTTGAAATATCCGAATGTTCGGACAAATATGCTATAATGACGGCAGAAATCATCAGGTGCCTCGAGCAGTGGTATGATGGTGGCGTCCCGCATACATACCAGGAGGAACGCAAAGATGCGTCGATCGTACGTAGTTGATACGACACACAGCCCAGGTGCACTGCTTAAGCCAGTGGCCTTACAGGGCGTACAGTTGCGCGATCAGTTTTGGGCACCACGGATTGCCACGAACAATGCAGTGACGTTACCATCGCAATATGCGCACTGTGAAGAGACAGAGCGTATTGCTAACTTTCGTCGGGCGGCAGGGCGCGAGGCCGGTGAGTTCGTTGGTTTGTTTTTTAATGATTCTGATGTGCACAAATGGCTCGAGGCAGTGGGTTGGAATGATGCCATCAGCGATGCGCCGGGCTTGCAGATAATTCGTGATGCGGTGGTCAACGACATTGTGGCAGCGCAAGAGACAGATGGCTATTTGAACTCGTACTTCAGCAAAGAGCGCGTAGTTGAGCGCTGGACCAACATGGACTTGCACGAGATGTACTGTGCAGGTCATTTTATTCAGGCGGCGATTGCCATTTATCGTACGAGTGGTGCCCAAACGGCGCTCGATGCTGCCTGTCGTTTAGCGGATTATCTTGATGCCATGTTTGGCCCGGCGAGCGAGGGCAAGCGTGAGACCAGCGATGGTCACCCTGAGATTGAGTTGGCCTTGGTCGAGTTGTACCGTACCACGCGCGAGCCACGCTATTTGCGCTTGGCTGACTTTTTGCTGACGGTACGCGGCCACCAAAAAGTCGGTACTAAGCCGTTTGATCGCTTTGATGCATCTTATCACCAAGACCATGTGCCCTATCGTGAGTTGCACGAGGTGGTGGGTCATGCAGTGCGCATGGTATACCTTGCAGCTGGTGCCACGGATATTTGGCTCGAGACGGGCGATGCGGCACTGAAGCGGGCGATTGATGCGCAGTGGCAGAACATGACCCAAAAGCGCATGTATGTCAGTGGTGGGATTGGTTCGCGCTGGAACGGTGAGGACTTTGGGGTGGACTATGAACTCCCCAACGAAACCGCCTATACCGAGACCTGTGCGGCGATTGCCTCGGTGATGTGGAATTGGCGCTTGCTCCAAGGCACGGGCGAGGCCCGCTATGCCGATTTGATGGAGTGGACGCTCTACAACGCCGTCATGCCTGGCTTGTCGCTGAGTGGTAATGAGTACTTTTATCAGAACCCACTCGCCAACGATGGCAAACACCGACGCTCCCCCTGGTTCGGTTGTGCCTGTTGCCCACCAAATGTGGCGCGGTTGTTGGCACAGCTGGGCGGCTATGTGTCGAGCGTTGATACGGATACGCTGTGGATTCACACCTACATCCAGGGCGACATTGATGCTACCGGCCATGGGCTTGCGGCAGCGGTGCAGGTCACCACCGAATACCCATGGGATGGTACGGTACGCATCAAGATTGTCCAAGGTGGTCAGTACGGCCTCAAGTTGCGCATCCCGAGTTGGGCGAGTGGGGCCACGGCGACGGTGGCAGGGGTACGACAAATGGCCACGCCAGATACCTACTTCAGTGTACGTCGAGCCTGGCAGGTCGGTGACGAGGTGGTATTGCACTTGCCGATGACCCCACGCTTGATTCGCTCACACCCCGCATTGGTCCACACGGTGGGACGCGTTGCTGTCGCACGTGGGCCGATTTTGTACTGTGTCGAGCAGGCGGATCATGGTGCGAGTGTGGCTGGGTTGCATCTTGATGTAACAACCAGCTGGCAGGTGGTTGACGGTACTGCTGATTTGGGGCATCACAAAGCGCTCAAGGCGCGTGGGACGCACGTGACCACCACTGACGAGCAGTTGTATGTCGATTGGCGACGTGATGCCGGGGTGCCGGTCAATCTGACACTTATCCCGTATCACCTGTGGGCTAATCGTAGTGCTGGTGCGATGAAGGTGTGGTTGCCGTTGGTATAAAAGGAGTTGAGGCATGTTTGTTGGCGTTGATCTGGGTGGCACCAAAATCGCCTATGCGGTCATTGACCATGCGCAGGGCCGAGTGTTGGCACGGCACGTGGCAGCCACGAACTCGGCCGATGGCCCAGACGCCGTGTTAGCCCGGATGGTGAACGATATCCGGCAGGTCATTGCCAACGCCGGCGTTGCACTGGCAGACGTTCGTGGCATCGGCTGTGGTGTGCCGGGTGTGTACGATGACGCCACCGGTCATACGCTCTTTTTGCCGAATCTGGTGGGGACGTGGCATCAGGTGCCGGTCGGTCCAACGCTGACCGCCGCGCTTGGGATTCCGGTCTGGTTAATCAACGATGCCCGTGCGTTTGTGCTGGCCGAGGCGGCGTATGGCGCTGGGCGTGGCCAACAAAACGTGGTGGGATTTACCATCGGCACGGGCATTGGTGGTGGGGTGGTGATTAATCAGCGTTTGTATATGGGATTGGATGGCACTGCCGGTGAGTTTGGGCACCAAACGCTTGCGCTCGATGGGCCACAGTGTGGCTGTGGTAATT
Organism: Chloroflexota bacterium; assembly: GCA_046300655.1. GTDB lineage: Bacteria > Chloroflexota > Chloroflexia > Chloroflexales > Roseiflexaceae > UBA965. The sequence continues at coordinate 9,697 of JBKCLM010000137.1, forward strand.
ACGGTTGTCTCGAGGCGTTTGCCAGTGGCACGGCCATGGTGGCACAGGCGCAGGTGTTGATTGAGATTGGGCAAGCGCCTGATTTGGCGCGACGGGTGGCAAACGGCACACATCTCACTCCGAGTTTGATGGCGAGTTGCGGTGATGTGGCTGTCCATCAGGTGTTGGCACAGGCGTACCAGTATTTGGGGGCCGGGGTGGCCAACGTAGTCTCACTCTTTAGCCCGAACGTAGTCGTGCTTGGTGGCAGTGTGGCACAGCTCGGTGAGCCGTTGTGTGCTGCGGTGCGGCAGGTAGTTGTGCAGCGCTGTCGGGCCACACCGGTTGAGCGGATCGCCATTGTGACGGCAGCGCTCGGTGGTGATGCGGGGGTATTGGGGGCTGCAGTCTGGGCCGCACATCGCAGCGGCGCTGAAGATGTGCGTGCATTGACATAAAATCAAAGGAGTGGGCATGGAGATTCGTTATCAACCACAGAATCCGGTGCGCTACCGGCCAAAAATTGCCTTGATTGGCTGTGGTGGTATTACCAAAAGTCATTTGACCGCCTATAAAGCGGCCGGGTATAACGTGGTGGCGTTGTGCGATATCGATGAAAAGCGCGCCCGCGAGCGCCAGCAGGAGTTTTATCCGGACGCACAGGTGTATACGAATTCTGCAGATATCCTTCGGCGCGATGATATTGCCGTGGTGGATATCGCCACGCACCCGGCTGACCGTATTCCCTTGATTGGTGCCGCCATTGAAGCCGGCAAGCATGTGTTGAGCCAGAAGCCGTTTGTGCTCAATCTCGACGATGGTGAGCGGTTGATTGAATTGGCCAACAAACGGGGCGTGCGTTTAGCGGTTAACCAAAACGGACGCTGGGCGCCGCATGTTGCCTACATGCGCCAGATGATTGCGACTGGGCAGGTCGGGCGAGTCAGCAGTGCCGATCTGGCGATCCAGTGGAATCATAATTGGGTGGTGGGCACGGTGTTTGATAGCATCGATGACTTGATTTTGTACGACTTCGCCATTCACTGGTTTGATATGTTGACCTGTTATTTGCCGAATCAAACGGCGGAGCGTGTCGTGGCCTCGGTGCGGCATACGGCGAGCCAAAAAGCGCGGCCGCCGTTGTTGGCGCATGTGATGGTGGAGTACGCCAATGCCCAAGCGACGTTGAGCTTTAATGCGGATGCGCGCCAAGGGCCACGTGACAGTACGGTGATTGTAGCTGATCAAGCCACGATGCACAGCGATGGGCCAGGACTTGGCGATCAGACGGTAACTGTGTATCGGGATGGCCATGAGCCTGTACGTCCGACGTTGGTCGGGTCGTGGTTCCCCACGGGCTTTCATGGCACGATGGGTGAGTTGTTGTGTGCGATTGAGGAGAATCGGGAGCCGAGCAATAGTGCGTCAAACAATTTGACCAGCTTGGCGCTCTGTTTTGCGGCGATTCAAAGTAGTCGGGATGGCAAGGCGTATCGGCCGGGTGAGGTGCGTGGGATTTGATGGGGAAGTGAAAGCGCCTACGGCGCGTGGGATGGTAGCGGCGCAATGGATTGCGTCGGTGAAAGGTGAAAGCGCCACGGTGGTATACAGAGGGGTGGACTGCTGTCCACACGGGTTCAATCGGGCGGCGCGTGGGATGGTAGCGGCGCAATGGATTGCGTCGGGATTACGACGGTGGGTATAACGATGCGTGGCCAATCACAACGAAAGGAAACGGCGATGAAGACGTGGAAATTTGTGGGGATTAATTTTGATCATATGCACATGGGAGATTTGTTGCGCAAGGTGAGTGAGCACCCCAACGCGGAAATTGCCGGGATTTGTGATGCCGATCCGGCCCGCATGCAAGGTGCCATTGATACGTTCAACATTCCGGCCAACAAGGTATTCACGGATGTGCATGCCTGTCTCAAAGCGACACAACCCGATGTGGCCATCATCTGTGCAGGGACGGCGTTCCATGCGGACTATGTCGAGATGGTTGCCCCGTATGGCGTCAATGTGCTGGTTGAGAAGCCGTTTGCGGCCACGCTTGAGCAGGCTGACCGCATGATTGCTGCCATGCAAAAAACCGGCAAGCAGATGATTGTCAATTGGCCACTTGCCTGGTATCCACCACATGTGACTGCCAAGCGCTTGATTGACGAAGGTGTGATTGGCAAGGTGATTGAGGTGCACTACTACGACGGTAATCGAGGGCCGCTCTGGCATGTGGCCGACAAAATCGAGGTCTCGCCCGAGGAGGTGGCTCGGCGTAAGAATGAGGCTTGGTGGTACAAAAAAGAAGCCGGTGGCGGCTCGATGCTTGATTACCTCGGCTATGGTGTGACCCTCGGCACGTGGTATCACGGCGGTGACAAGCCGATTGAGGTGATGTGCATGGTCGATGAGCCACTTGGGCTCGAGGTTGATGAGCATAGTATCACCGTGGCGCGCTATGCCAAGGGCCTCTCGAAGTACGAGACGCGCTGGGGCGCGTTCACTGATCCGTGGACGCATCAGCCGCAACCCAAGTGTGGCTTTGTGATTGTGGGTACTGATGGCACGATTGCCTCGTACGACTATGAGCAGACGATTCGGGTGCAGACGCGCGCCAAGCCCGAGGGCTTTGTGATGCCGGTAGATACACTCGAGTCACCGATGCAAGATCCGATTCAGAACTTCATTCATGCGTTGAGCACGGGCGCACCAGTGCATGGCCCGCTCTCGATTGAGGTGTGCCGAATTGGTCAGCAAATCGTTGAGACGGCGGTGTTGAGCGCCCAAACCAAAAAGGCACAGCCACTGATTCCGTAACGAGATGATGAGGGTGGTGTAGATGCATGATAGTGTGTCTACACCACTAGCACTACCAAAAGCATGCGTGCGCTGTAGCGCAAAAAAGAATCTGAACCGAACGGTTCATTCCCAACTAGGAAAGGATATTCCATGACACAGGCTGATGCCGCCGAGCGCTACTTGGATGCGGCCGAACAGATTTTGCGCGATATCCGGGCGACACAATTGCCCGCATTGCGCCAGGCGGCACAGGTATGTGCCGAGAGTATTGCCAAGGGAGGCTTGGTGCATTTATTTGGCACGGGGCACTCGCGGATTCCGGTAGAGGAGATTTTTCCGCGCCATGGCAGCTTCCCTGGCTTTCATCCGATTATTGAGCTGTCGCTGACCAATCACACGCAAGTGGTTGGCAACAATGGCCAGCGACAGGCGATGTACCTAGAGAAGCTCGAGGGGTTTGGCGAGATTATCCTGCGCAACTTCATCTTTGGGCCACACGACTGCATGATGGTCTTCTCGAATAGTGGCGTCAATGGTGTCGTAATTGACGTCGCACTCGGAGCCAAGCAACGCGGCATGCCAGTGATTGGTGTGGTCTCGTTGGCGCATTGTCAGGGGTCGCCGATTAAACATAGCTCGGGCAAGCGCTTGACCGATATCGCCGATATTACGCTGGATAACTGCTCGCCTCTCGGTGATGCCATGGTGAGTGTGGATGACCTCGAGCACCCAGTTGGGCCGGGATCATCGATAGGGTATGTGGCGTTGGTCAATATGCTCAAATGTTTGGTGGCCGATGAGTTGACTAAGCGTGGTCAGCCGCCGTTGGTGCTGACGAGTAGCACGTTGATTGGCAGTGCTGCGTCGGCTGAGCTGTTTGACCGGACATATGATGATTTTCGCGCACGGATTGCTCCGCTGTATAGTGGGCGACGGGAGGACTAAATGAAGGGACATCCACTTCGTACGACGGTTGTCGGCAGCTATCCTTTTCCAGCGTGGCTCGAGCACGCGGTCGACCACTTTGGTGATTTTGGTCGTGACGACATCGCCGAGATGCAACGTGATGCCGCCATTGTGGCGATTTATGACCAGATGCAGGCCGGGCTCGATGTAATTACGGACGGCGAGCAGACGCGGCTAGACTTTAATTTGTCGTTCTACGGCTATATCGAGGGCATTGCGCGTGAGGATGCCGGGGCGCGGCGCTACGGTCCACCAGCCCACGACCAACGGGGCAAACATATGCTGGTTGGCGAGCTTAAGGCGCCGCGCGGGCTTGGTGTGGTCGAGGAGTACAAGCGCTTGGTTGAGTTGGCGCCCAAGGGGCCGATGCTCAAAGCGAGTGTGCCGGGGCCATATACATTGAGCGGCCGGTTGATTCCGAATGCGAGTTACCCTGATCGCTACGCCTTGACCGAGGCGTTGCTGCCCATCGTGCAAGCCGAGTTGGTGGCCTTGGTTGAGGCCGGGTGTGAGGAGTTGACGGTTGATGAGCCGTCGATGAGTTGTTATGCCTACAAAGAGGACACTGCCCGGTTTGTCGATATTTTCAATCGGACGGTGGCACCGGTGGTGGGCAAGACGCACCTGTCGACACACCTCTGTTTCGGCAATTTCAAGGGGCGGGCAGTCGGGCCGCGACAGTATGCGCCGATGTTTCCGGCATTTTATCAGATGACGGTCGACGAAATTCACCTTGAAATGGCCAGCCGCGAGTTCGCAGAGCTCGAGGTGATTGGCCAGCTCGCTAATTACTACGATGTGGCGGTGGGGATTGTCGATGTCAAGAGTTACTACATCGAGACGCCGCAGGATATCGCCAATCGGGTGCGTGCCTGTTTGCAATATGCGCCGGCAGACAAATTGGCGTTTGCGCCTGATTGTGGCTTGAGCCAAACGGCACGTTGGGCGGCTAAGCGCAAATTGGCGAATATGGTGGCTGGTGTCAAGATGGTGCGCGAGACGTTGTAACGGAAAGGACAAACCATGAACATCACCATGTTAGGAACCGGATTGATTGGCCGGTTTTATACGATGACGTTGCATAGTGGGCGTAGCCGCGATCGGGTGACGGCAGTCTACTCACGCAGTCAGGCTAGCGTCGACGCCTTTGCCAAAGAGTTCGATGTGGCGCATGCCACCACCGATATGCATGCCGCCATCAATGACCCCAACACGCAGTTGGTGGTGATTGGCTTGCCCAATCATCTGCACGAGCAGGCGGTGATGGCGGCCGTGGCGGCGGGCAAGGGGATTTTGTGTACCAAACCGCTTGGGCGCAATGCGGCCGAGGCGTATCGCATGTTGCAGGCGGTCGAGCAGGCCGGTGTGTTTCATGGCTACCTCGAGGATTTGACCTACACGCCCAAAACGCTCAAGGCACTCGAGTCAGTCAAGGCGGGTGCGGTCGGCACGGTGCTGTGGGCGCGGTCGCGCGAGACGCACCCAGGACCGCACAGCGCTTGGTTTTGGGACAAAGAGCAATCCGGTGGCGGCGCGATTATCGACATGGGGTGTCATTGTATCGAGATCGCCCGGAATTTTATTGGCAAAGATATCCGCCCGGTCGAGGTGATGTGCTGGGCCGACACGCAGGTGCACCCGATTGAGGCTGAGGATCATGCGGTCGGCATGGTGCGCTACGAGAATGGGGCGATGGGCCAGTTCGAGGTGAGCTGGTCGTTCCGCGGTGGCATGGATTTGCGCGACGAGGTGGCTGGTACCGAGGGGACGATTTGGCTGAATCACTGGTTGCGCACCGGCTTTGAGATGTTCAGTGCTAATGGCCAAAACGGTTATGTGGCGGAGAAGGCCGAAGGCGATACCGGTTGGCTCTTTCCGGTGGGGGATGAGGTGGCTGCGCTGGGCTATACACCGATGTTCCACGATATGCTCGAGGCGTTCGAGCAAAAGCGGATGCCGATGGAGACATTCTACGACGGCTATGTCGTCAACGCCATTATGGATGCGGCGTATGCGTCTATTACCTCCAAAAAGTGGGAGCCGGTGCAGTTGGCTGAATGGCGTGGGCGTACTGACGTGCCGCATGTGTCCGTCCGCCGCGACTATGATGAGCACTATTTGCTGATCAAAGAAGAGTTGATGCCCGACGGGTCGACCAAGGTGATTTTGCGCCATAAAGAGACTGGTGCGCTCGAGCAACGGGTACGCAAATGATTGAGCCGGTGCAACGGGATGCGGCGTTTTTGGTTGATGTGACTACTACAATGGCACGCCGTGAAGGCGTGTCGTTGTGGTGGTTGGGTCAGAGCGGCTACTTGATTGCGTACGATGGTGTGTGTCTTGCCGTTGATCCATATTTGTCGGATTCGTTGACGGTTAAGTATGC
>JBKCLM010000138.1:0-7614 GCA_046300655.1 Chloroflexota bacterium
GATTATTCGTTACGCCGAGTCGCCGAGACTCAAAGCATAACCTCTGCGTCTCGGCGCCTCCGTGCGAAATATCGAAAACTCAAACAGTTTATTCAAATGGCTCACTGCGGCTACGACACACCCTCAAGTTTATCCTCGAGATCGGCATACATCTGTTGCAACTTGGCGATAGTACTCTCATCGCTCTGCCACAAACCACGGCCATTGGCCTCGAGCAAGCGTTGCACGGCCGCTTTGGCGGCGTGTGGATTGGCAGCCACAAAGCGCCGATGCACATCGGCATCGAAGATAAACGTCTGCGCCATACCGTCGTATACCCAGTTCTCAACCGAGTCACCAACCGCACCCCAGCCCATCACATTGGTAAAACGATTGGCGATCTCGGTTGCACCCGCATACCCTTGCGTCAGCAACGGCTCATACCAGCGCGGATTGAGAATCTTGGTGCGCGCCTCGACGTTGACCAACTGCTTAGCCGAGGTAATCGTCGTCTGCCCCGTAAAGGTCTCGGCATAGCTCAGATTGACCTTGCGACCACTCTCAAAACTCGCCGCCAACTGCACCGCCCCACTATGCCCGTAGTAGTGTTGCATATCGGTCAAACCATACTCCACACTGTCAATCGCCTGAAAGACGTGCTCGACCGTACCCAACAGTTGGCGATAGGTGGCATGCGCCGCCTTGCCGGCCCGGCGCCCACCATAGGCATAGCCGCTGCGTTGCACGTAGACCGAGGCCAAATCAGCCCGCTCGTCCCACTGACTTTCGTCAACCACCATGTCAACACCCGTGCCGTATTCACCCGGTGGCTGCGTAAAGATACGGGCCGTCGCGCTTTCAAAAGACTGACCTGCCTGTTGCATGGCCGCCACATGCGCCACAATCGGATTGAGCTCGGCCGGCTCGCCACTTTTGGCAGCGCGCACAAACAAATCATCAATCAGGTCGAGATGCATCTGGAAGTTGTCGCGGAAGATGCTACTAATGTCCAGCACCACATCCACCCGCGCTCGCCCCAGTTTGGCCAGCGGAATCAGCTCGTAGCGATATATCTTACCTTGGCCGTCGCGTACCGGTTGGGCACCAACCAGCCCAAGCAATACACCAATACTCTCACCTTCACTCTTGATCGTATCAAGCGCCCATAGCGTCAAGGCTACTGTCTTGGGGGCACCGCCATGCTCTTTGTAATGCGTGCGAATCAACTGCTCGGCCATGGCTTGACCACGTGCCAGTGCCGCATCGCTCGGCAAGCGCCATGGATCAATGCCGTGGATATTGCGCCCACTTGGCAGGGCGCCTGCGCCCGCCCGAATCGGGTCGGCACCGTGACCAGGCAAGATATAGCCACCTTCGAGGGCATGCATCAAGACGTCGATTTCGTCGCCACTCTCCTCGAGCCCCACCAAAATCTCGCGCCCTTGGGTGACCATCTCGCGCACGTGGGCTGGGGCCGGTTGATTGAAGTAGTTCTGCCAGAACTCGTCGACATTCATGCGCTCCATCACCACCTGACGGACAAAATCAGTGCGTACCGCCGGAATCGACCCTGCATCGACACCCAACTCAAACAAGGTGCGATACAACCCCTCAGCGCCACCGCGGCCAATATCAAGCGCCGACTCAACCAACGCCTGACTGCGCTCGCGTGAGATGCGCCCACCGAGCACATGCAAGCCGTCGAGAATCAGGCGTTGTTCGAGTTTGTCGATGTAGTTCGTCACACGCTCACGGTAGATACTCTCGCTCTCACCCGGCGTCATGGGTAACTCGGGGAGCAAACTGGCAATCACATCAACTTTACCGGCGCGGTTCAACTCGCTTTGTACCTGTACCAACTGCTTATAGAGCCCAGCGCGCGCGTATGGCGGAATTAAGTGACTAATAATGGCCGCACCACCACGCCGTTTGGCAATGGCCGCCTCAGCTGGATTATTGAGCGGATAGAGATAGAGCTGCGGGATGTCGCCCATGATGATGTCGGGCCAGCACTCGCCCGTCAGCCCCAACTGCAAGCCGGGCATCCACTCGGCGGTGCCGTGCATGCCTACATGCACAATCACATCGGCCTGCCAGATATCAATCAAATAGCGGTAGAACGCCAAATACTGATGATGTGGGGCATAGGCACGGTCAAACAGCATGCGCATCGGATCACCCGGCACGCCGAGCGGCGGTTGGACGCCGACAAACACGTTACCAAGTGTCATGCCGTCAAGCCGGATGGCATCACGGCCGCTCGGCGCAAAATCGCCCGGCGCAGCGCCCCATTTGTCATCAACGCGACGGAGAATCGTATCACTGACCACACTGCGCAATTGACTAACCGCCACATCGACGCGCTCACCTTGGCCGTTTTCCATGCTCGAGAGGCGTTTGGCAAACTCATTGACACTGCCCGGAGCATTCTCAACAAAGTAGCCTTCTTCGCGCATGCGCCCAACCACTGCATGTAACGTCGCCGGCACATTCAGGAGCGCAGCCGTGCCCAAACGCCCGAGACCCGGCGGAAAGTTATAGACCACCAATGCCACACGGCGTTCATCGGCCGGCTTACGACGCAACAGTGCCCAACGCATTGCAATAGTGGCGACGCGTTCGATGCGATCTGGTACCGTGACAATCTTCTGATCTTCGATGGCACCAATCACGATGGGGGCAATACTGCCATCCATCTCCGGCAGGTCATACATGATGACCGCCTGCATCGGCGCAATGCCGTTTTGGCGCCACTCAGCGAGCGATTGCATCTGGAGTGGCTGCGCGATCATGTAGGGAATATCGAGCGCTCCGAGCAGTTGACTCGCGGTGTCACGATGTGCCCCCGGGCGGGTTGAGCCAGCCGGTCCACCCACCACGGCAAAGCCCATGGTGCTAATCAAAAAGTCGACCTTCTCGTGAGCCACCCACTCACGCAGCACCACGTGCGTCTCGATGCCACTCACAAAAATCGGCAACACGGCCAGGCCTTTGGCCTCAAGCGCCCGAATGAGATCATTGGGGTATGTCTGCGCTTGGAGCAAGTGTTTGCGGAACACGAGGAGTGCCACGGTCGGCTGCCCACGCCGGTAACGGCGGGTTTTGAGCGCCCAACGCTGATAGGCCGCCGGCGAATCAAACAGCTCATCAGCATCCGGGTGAAAGAGCCCCATGCTCGGCACCATCTGTGGCGCCGCCACGCTGACCTTTTGGCCCAAACAGTCGCGCAGGAGTAGGCGAATCATCTGGGTCAAATTGGCAGCATCTGGCTGATTCCAATAAATATTAACGGTCAACCAGGTACGAAAGTCGCTCAGCTTGGCCGGCATGAGCGGCAACAACTTGACTGCCGCCTTGGTGAGTTTGGTATAGGCGTAGAGCGTGTCTTCGTCACGACCTTTGGTAATCAGGCGTAACAGGGCTTGCATCGGCTTGGGCATGGATGAGGTCTTATTTGGATCGATGCGATAATCGCCGACGCGGGTAAGGCTCATCACCTCGGGCATACTCTCATAGGCAAAAACATGCTGAGCGCGCGAGCGTTTGAGCTGAGCGGCCAGCCAATCAGCCTGGTCACGATCGTTAATCAGCGAGATAAAGACGATATCGGCGCGCATAATCGCTTGGCTGAGTGACTCCTCTTGGGCGGCCACATGACCATCATGAAAGCGATAAAGCCGAACCGGCATGGCATCTTTGTGCAGACGTGCCTCCACGTCCTGCCAAATGTGCGCATTAAACCGCTCCATGCCGTTAATCATGACGATACTAAACATTGTTCACTCCAATCCAGCACTATGCTCACATCCAACCATCCGCATAATGCGTAGGTGTTGTAGAGAGTTTAATTATAGAGGAGGTTGCACCATGGCAATCCAGATTCTCTTGTTGCTGGTCACGCTCGCATTCTTCTTGCCCCTCGGCTTTAGCGTGCTTATGACCTGGTTCAGCTGGAAGCCCAGCAGCAGCAAGCACTAATCAGCGCGTCGCTGCATCATCGACGGACGGTGAGGTGCATTGGTTGCACCTTGCCGTTTATTTTATGCCAATGCCACCGCCGTCGCTGCAATATCGGCCCCCGTTGCTTGTGGCAAATAGACATATTCACCCTGCAACAACTCAGCCAACTTGCGCCCCTCACCGCGACTCAAATAGTTGCGTTGCGTATCAATCACCACCGACTTAATCCCCGCCGCCACCACCGAGTTCGCCAATACCTGCACCTCTTCGGCCACGTCATGACTGCGCTGGAGCGACACGTTACCACGCCCATCCGTCAAAAAGAGGGCGACGCACTGCATTATGCCACGACTACGGGCCTGCGCTGCCACATCAATTGTAGCGAGCAACGCTGCCGCGAGTGGCGTCGTCCCGCCCGTCGGCAAGACATCAAGCGCACGCCGGGCCAACTCAACACTCTGTGACGGCGGCAATAACAAGTCGCAATTTGTGCCGCGGAACGCCAGCAACGCCACCCGATCTCGGTGTACATACGCCTGTTGCAACAAGTGCTGCACAGCCCCTTTGGCTTGCCGCATGCGGTTGAGCGCCATACTGCCACTCGCATCCACCACAAAGCAAAAGAGCACACCGGCCTTGCTGCGGTACTGCTTGACCCGTATATCATCGACCCGCAACGACAAATGGCGCATGGTCGTCGTCTGGCGTAACGGCTGCCAGGGCGCCGCCGAACGCAATGTAGCCGGAATATCAATTCGTGCCCGCCGTGGGTTGCCCGGCGCACTACGAATGTGCCGGCCGCGCGTACCACTGACCGCGCCGCGTGATCCCGATCGGCCGCGCCGAATCGTACGAAACGGCAAATCGGCCAGTTGAATCGGTACCTCACACGTCAGTGCCTCAAGTACCTCCTCGTCGGGCACCTGCAACTCAGCCTCGGCCTCGGGTGGCGTACTCTCGCCATCGTTCTGCTCATCGGCCGAGGCCTCAGCAGGCGCCGGTGGTGGGGGCGGTGGCGGCGGCATCGGTTGCTCATCGGCCACATCGCGGGTAGCGCGCGGCATAATCACGAGGCGAGCGGCCAGCTCGAGATCATCGTGATTGACGGTGGTGCGCAAATCGAGCGCCGCCGCCGCACACGCCGTCGCCACCGCAAACAAATCAGCGCGCTGCCCCTCGACCCCGGCACGTAATGCCAAACTCACGAGTTGTTGCTGTTGCGCCGGCGTCATCGTCACACTGGGCAATAAGGCGCGCGCCTCGGCCACCAACTCGGCCTGCAACACATCAAGCTCCTGCCAATGGGCGATATCTGGGCTGAGGTGGTGACGCAACACCTGCTGGCGATCCTCGACACTAGCCTGGGGCGGCATCAAGACCAGCAAGCCCATCCGGTCAAGCAAGTGCCGCCGTGGCAGGCCCTCTTGGGGATCGTAGGTGCCGATTAATCGGAATGAACTAGCGATGTGCTGACTAATCCCCTCGCGCTCAAGGCGAATCACGCCGCTATCGAGCACGCCCAACAAAATATTCGCCACGCTGTCAGCAATCAAATTGAGCGCATCAACATACAACACGCCACCGTTGGCGCGCTGTAACAAGCCGTGCCGAATGGTACGGCGCCCCGTGCGCAAGGTGGCCTCGATGTCAATCCCACCGAGGAGCGCCTCTTCGTCGCTGCCGAGTGGCAACTCCACGAACGGCGCCTGCGGCCCAAATAATGCCATGCTCGCCCGGGCCACGCTACTTTTGCCGGATCCAACTGCTGCGCCGATGGCCACACCACCAAGGCGTGGATCAACGGCCAGCAACTGCAAGGCCTCGTGGGCAGCCTGCATGCCGACCAATCCGGCCATCGGCAAGGCATGGGTGGTCATGGCTCGCGCTCCTGCACAATCGGGCATTCGTCGTTGTGTGTCATGACGCCAGCCGCAAAGACGCCGGTTCCACCAAAGAGCGCCATGTACCATTCGGCGTCATAATTCGCTGGTGTGGTAGGCGCAAGCCAAATCCACTGATACCAGGCACGAGCCGCCACAATCAATACCATACTAAAGCCCGACAAGTGCCACCACTGCAGTGGCCACCAATCGAGCTGTACACCACCATATATGCCAAGCATCAACATCACACTCATTACTACATAGCGCGCCATGATGCACCTCCTTCAACGGTGAGGGAAAGGTAGCCGTCGGCGACACGGGGAATAGCAAGAATGTAGTGAAAATACCTCGTGTAACTTCCCCAAATTATACCATCGACAATGTAATTCTCCGCATTGAAATCACTTATTTACTCTATACATATACTGTACAAATGGTATGCAAAAAATTACACCCCCAGTAGAGACGTAGCAGTGCTGCGTCTCTACTGGGGGCGTCAAACCACGTTCACGCTGTGTACACGACATTGTTTTTACACAACTGGTAAACTACAGATACGCAGATCGACACGAAAGGACAAGCATTCATGCAGATCCAACGCCGTGCCATCCCCAGAGCCGCACTTGTCGGTGGCCTCATCGGTGCCGTCATCAATGTGGTGATTTGGCTGATTGCCACCAGCGTCTGGGGACCGATTGAGGTACCACCACCGAGCCCCGATATGCCGATCAACGCCAATGGGCTGACCGAGGTCGTGATTATCATGCCAGCCATTGCCACGCTTGTGGGGGCCGTGGGCGCCGGCATCGCCATGTTTGGCATCTCATACCTCAAGGGCAACCAGTACCTCATCTTTCAAGTGGTCGCATTCATCTTCTTGGCGCTGTCATTTGTCACGGTCACCAACGTGCCTGACAGCACCGACATGAACATTCTCGGGTTGATGCACATCACGGCAGCCATGCCGATTGTGGGAGCATTGACCATCATGACACCAGAACAGCGAGCCTAACCCATGCAGATTATCGCCATTCCCGGCAGTATCCGGGCCGCCTCACTCAATCGGCGCCTACTCGAGGAAGCACAACGTGTCGCCCCCGAGGGCATCAGCGTCATCATCGCTGACATTCACGATATCCCGCTGTACAACAGCGACCACGACCCTGCCGATGAGGTTGGGGCAGCAGAGAGTGTCGTACGTTTGCGCCAACAAATCCGCACCGCCAGCGCCGTGCTGATCTCGACGCCCGAGTACAACCATGGCATTCCCGGTGTCCTCAAAAACGCCCTCGACTGGGCCTCACGCCCCTTCGGCAAATCAGCCCTCATCGGCAAACCCGTGGCCGTGATTGGTGGCGGCGGCATGACCGGCGGCATCCGTGCCCAAGTGCAGCTGCGCCAAGTGCTCAACGGATCGGGCATGCAGGTGATGAGCCGCCCCGAGATGGCCTTACGCTTCGGCGAGGTCTTTAAGGATGGCGTCTTGGTCGATGAGAAAGTCCACGAGAACTTGCAAAAAGTCTTGACCAGCCTGGCTGACTGGGCGCGCAAAGTCGGCTAATCCCCATGCGCCGTGCGCCCCTGGGCTCATTCGAGCGCGGGGGCTTTTTTGCGTATACCATGGCCGCATCGTCGATGAAAAGCTCCACCAGCATCAGCAGCCGCCCTGACTGAGCGCGCAACGTCGGCAAAACCGCCTGCGCCGTGCGCCCCTGGGCTCATACGAGCGCGGGGGCTTTTTTGCGTATACCATGGCCGCATCGTCGATGAAAAGCTCCACCAGCATCAGCAG
>JBKCLM010000139.1:0-9916 GCA_046300655.1 Chloroflexota bacterium
AAATAGTTGTAAAATACAACCAATAAGTAGTTGTATGGGGCAACTATCATGACGAACAATCACGTGTTAGTACAACAATTCCAAGAGCAGTTAATGCAATTTATTCGCGGGCTCGGGTTACATCGGGCAGATGCGACGCCGTGTAAGTACCCAGTCTCGATGGCCGAGGCGTGTGCGATGGTTGAGTTGATGCATCACGAGCCGATTTCACAGCGTGAATTGTGTCAGGCGTTGAATTTGGAGAAGAGCACAGTCAGTCGATTGGTCGTTGATCTCGAGCAACGGGGGTGGGTAGTGCGTGAACGATCGGATGATGATGCGCGCATGCAGTTATTGCGGCGCACCAAAGTTGGTCAAGAAGTAAGTGAAGAGATTGTTCTGGCGCGGAACCAACGCTTTGGGGCACTGCTTGAGCGTGTTGATCCAGCGCAACGGGCGAATGTAGTCGCTGCAATGAGTATGTTAGTGGAGGCATTGCATGACGAGCATATGGCAACGAATCGGTAATTGGCTGCGCGAGGCGACTGGAGCCCCGAATAGCATTAGTGCCCAAGAGTTAGAGGCACTCCGTACCAGCAAAGAGAAGCCGTTCATCTTGGATGTGCGCTCATCGCAAGAGTTCAAACAGGATGGGCATATTGCGGGAGCCACGTTGATTCCCTTGAGCGACCTGCCCAACAAGCTCAAGCAAGTGCCGACAGACCGCACGGTGGTGTGTGTATGTCGTTCGGGAGCCCGGAGCAGTACGGCCTATGGCATTCTTAAGCAGGCTGGGTACACCAACATCCGCAATTTGAGCGGGGGCATGATGGGGTGGCAGTCGGCCAAAATGCCGGTAACGCGCAAGTAGATGCAACGCATTGATCGAGCAACATGGATCCAGCTTATCATCTCGTTGGTGGTAGCCGGTGTGCTGGTAGCCATGATTCCCATTTTTGGGATTGTGGGTGGCCATGCCGAACACGGAGTGGCGCACACGTTTGCGGTGGATGACACCCAGCACGTGTTTGGGGCGAGTGATGATGGGGTCGTGATTGGTTTGATGGCAAACGATGCGCAACAGCAGGATCGTGTCGCCGAGGCACGAATCTACATGAAGGGTGAGTACGAGCGATATCTGCAGGGGAATTTCGGCGATGAGTATAGTCCGTCAGTCGACCAAATTACTACTCAGCTGGCCGATAATCGCGGACTGATGACGATTACCTACCAAGACGTGGCCAGCGGCGCGATGATTCAGGTGACGAGTCGGGATCCAGTGGTTATCGCGCTCTTGCATCAATGGATTGAATTACGTCAGGCAGATCATGGTGATCATGCAGAATAGATGAGGAATAAGAGGAGAATCTCAATGAATCGCACACGACGGTTGTTTTTGACGGCTCCCGTAGCGGCACTCGTGCTCAGTGCGTGTGGCAGTGGGTCACAGGCTAGCAATACAGAAGGTGAGTTACCAATGAACATTTCGGTCTCAGATTTGGCAGCCCGGTTGGAGAGTGACAAGACCTTGATGGTGCTTGATGTGCGCTCGCCCGAGGAGTACACCCAGGATGGTCACGTGCCAGGTTCAGTCTTGATTCCTCTGCCTGAGTTGGCCATGCGCGTGAACGAAGTACCCAAGGATCGCCCAATTGCCTGCTTCTGTCGTTCGGGCAACCGCAGCCAAGTGGCCTGCGACATGTTGCGTCAGCAGGGCTATACCAATGTGACCAACGTGTTGGGCGGCATCGGTGCCTGGCGTGGTGCCAATTTGCCCACAGATTTCTAAGGATTGATGACAACTTGCTGATGTTTTACTAAAACATCTAAAACCCTATAGAAATTGTAGATAATTAATGATATGATACCTCCTAGCACATATTAGGAGGTATCACATGAAGGTTGTCATCGTTGGTGGAGGCGCAAGTGGGCTGTTAGTCGCGCTGTGGTTCATGCGTACGGGCACCAATGCAGATACGGTGGTCATCATTGACGATGCACAACATGTCGGGGAAGGTGCTGCATATGCACGGTTGAACGACAATTATTTACTCAATGTGCGCGCAGTGGGGATGAGTGCATATATTGATAATCTTGCGCATTTTGTGGATTGGCTACGCAATGCCAAGGATTACCACGATGCTGAAGGGTTTGTGCCACGACACTGGTATGCCGAGTATTTGCGCTATGAGCTGGCTATTCAAGTTCAGCAAAGTGATGTGCAATTGGTCATTCATCGAGGGGTTGTACAGCATATTGATCGTACGAGTCATGTGGTGACGTGTGCAGATGGCAAAAGGTACGACGCTGATGCGGTTGTGATGGCGATAGGCAACTTAGCGCCACAAAATCCGGTTCGTCGGTGGACAACAACCCCAAAGCGTATGGTGAATTGGCGTGATTTTCGGCCAGATTTGGTGGAGTCAGGTGATACCGTCATTATTGTCGGTACTGGTTTGACAATGGTCGATCAACTGATTGCGTTGCATGGTGCAGGGCATTACGGTCAAATCATAGCAATATCTCGACATGGATACCTGCCGAGCCCGCATGTTGCACGTCAATCGTATGCTTGCCCGGTGACAGTGGACGATGCAGCGTTACCGCTAAGTGTATTAATGCGGACGATGCGCATTGCAATACGGCATGCACAGGATGCAGGGGTGCCATGGCAAGCGGTGATAGATAGTGTGCGACCACATACGCAAGAAATTTGGCGTCGGTGGGACAGTCGCACACAGCAACGATTTATGCGGCATATACGCCCCATATGGGATGTGCATCGTCATCGAATGGCACCAGAAATTTCGCTGCGGGTGAATCAAATGATAACTGCAGGTCAGTTACATGTGATAGCAGGCCGTATCGAAGGGTATGAAGAATCGCATCATGGCGTGCAGATTGATGTGTGTACCCAGGCTGAACGACAGTCAATACGCGGTGCAATTGTTATCAATTGTACTGGTCCAGCGAGTGATTATGTGGTTGATGCGGTGCCGGTTGTGCAATCACTGGCGTTACAAGGTGCAGTGATACGACACGAAAACGGTCTGGGGTTGTTGGTGAATAATGTCGGCCAACTTGTGAATGCATCAGGTGAAGTTGAACCATGGTTATGGTGTATTGGCCAGATGCGTAAGGGCGTGGATTGGGAGTGTACGGCCATTCCTGATATTCGCGTGCATGCACATCAGTTAGTACAGGCATTGCGCATTAACGAGCGGGGGCAGTGATGTTGATGTCTGTACGTGATTTGGCGCATGAATTATCGCACGATTCACATGTGATTGTGGTTGATGTTCGAGAGTCACACGAGATTGCGCAAACAGGATTAATTCCCAGTGCACGGCACATACCGTTGCATGAGTTAGCTACGAAAGCTGCTGATATTCCGGGGGACGCGATCGTGGTATGTGTATGCGCGTCAGGGATTCGTGCCGAAGTTGCGAGGGAGCGATTACAAAAACAAGGATACCCACATGTGTGGAATGTGCTTGGTGGTATGAAGAAGTGGATTGCATCGGGATATATCTGTGAAAAAGTGTGACGAACCGAGGGACAGATAAAGGAGGTATGAGATGATTTTCCGTCAATTGTTCCACGAGGGTATGGCTGCCGCGTCGTATCTGATTGGCTGTATTGCCAAGGGTGAGGCGGCCGTGATTGACCCAGCATTACCAGCCGAGACGTATATCACGTTGGCCGCCGAGAAGGGCTTGCAAATTAACGCGATTTTCGAGACGCACATGCACGCCGACTACTACTCGACTGGTCGTGCCATTCAGGCATTGACGGGAGCAACCATCTATGCCCCACGCTTGGCCGATGTGCAGTTCCCCCATCATCCAGTTGATGACAATGACGAGTTCCATATCGGTAATTTGGTGGTGCGAGCCATCCACACGCCAGGTCACACGCCCGAGCATACCGCCTATGCGGTGAGTGACACGCCACGTGCCGATCGCCCATGGTTTGTGATGACGGGTGATTCGTTGTTCGTTGGTGATGTGGCTCGGGTCGATTTGGTTGATATTCCAGGCACAGGTACTGACATCATGTATCACAGCATGCAAAAGCTACTCGCATTGCCCGATGATGTCGAGATTTATCCGGGCCACTTCGGTGGGTCGGCCTGTGGTGGCCGCGCTATGAGTGGCAAAGCGTCGAGCACCATTGGCTTCGAGCGGCGCTTTAATTGGGCTTTGCAGGCACCCGATGAAAAGACGTTTAATGAGTGGATGAAACAAGACGTGCGCGAGGCCGTCGAGGGTATCTTGACGCACCGCAACACCAATCGTGGTGAGTTGCCGTTGCCCGCTGGGTACTTTGGTAGTCATGCCACCAGCATGCCGCTCAACGACATGCGCGATGCCCAGGCCCAAGGCGTGTTGGTGCTTGATGTACGTCCAACGGCCGTGTTTAACCTCGGGCATATGGCGGGGGTGATGAACATCCCGTTCCAGCGTGATGTGATGCTCCAACGCGCACAGGCGTTGATTAGTCGTACGCAGTCGCTGATTGTCTATGCCGACACGTTGGCCACGGCCGAGACGGCTGCCACCGAGTTGCGTGGGGCGGGCTTTAAGGTGGTCGGTGTCAGCATGGCCAAGTTGGGCGATGTGGTAACCCTACCGACCGTTACAATTGAAGATCTGCATCAAACTGTGCTCAACGGTGGTCAAGTGGTTGACGTGCGTGAGCCACACGAGCATGCCAAGGGAACCATTGAGGGGGCGATTCTACTGCCACTCTTGACGTTACCCCATGAGGCCAAGAATCTGCCCGATGTACCACTCAACTTGGTCTGCGAAAGCGGCACGCGCGCCACAATTGCGGCTACCTACCTCAGGTCGCTAGGCAAGCAGGTTGCCACGGTGGTGGTGCCTGGTGGTATGAGTGATTACAACGCCAAATATGCCACGGCATTGAAGGCGTAAAAAATCGGTTTATCGACAACCACAAACCGGCAGGCGTGTCAGCTGACACGCCTGCCGGTTTGTGGTTGTCGATAAACCGATTTTTTACGCCTTCAATGCCGTGGCATATTTGGCGTTGTAATCACTCATACCACCAGGCACCACCACCGTGGCAACCTGCTTGCCTAGCGACCTGAGGTAGGTAGCCGCAATTGTGGCGCGCGTGCCGCTTTCGCAGACCAAGTTGAGTGGTACATCGGGCAGATTCTTGGCCTCATGGGGTAACGTCAAGAGTGGCAGTAGAATCGCCCCCTCAATGGTTCCCTTGGCATGCTCGTGTGGCTCACGCACGTCAACCACTTGACCACCGTTGAGCACAGTTTGATGCAGATCTTCAATTGTAACGGTCGGTAGGGTTACCACATCGCCCAACTTGGCCATGCTGACACCGACCACCTTAAAGCCCGCCCCACGCAACTCGGTGGCAGCCGTCTCGGCCGTGGCCAACGTGTCGGCATAGACAATCAGCGACTGCGTACGACTAATCAACGCCTGTGCGCGTTGGAGCATCACATCACGCTGGAACGGGATGTTCATCACCCCCGCCATATGCCCGAGGTTAAACACGGCCGTTGGACGTACATCAAGCACCAACACGCCTTGGGCCTGGGCATCGCGCATGTCGTTGAGCGGCATGCTGGTGGCATGACTACCAAAGTACCCAGCGGGCAACGGCAACTCACCACGATTGGTGTTGCGGTGCGTCAAGATACCCTCGACGGCCTCGCGCACGTCTTGTTTCATCCACTCATTAAACGTCTTTTCATCGGGTGCCTGCAAAGCCCAATTAAAGCGCCGCTCGAAGCCAATGGTGCTCGACGCTTTGCCACTCATAGCGCGGCCACCACAGGCCGACCCACCGAAGTGGCCCGGATAAATCTCGACATCATCGGGCAATGCGAGTAGCTTTTGCATGCTGTGATACATGATGTCAGTACCTGTGCCTGGAATATCAACCAAATCGACCCGAGCCACATCACCAACGAACAACGAATCACCCGTCATCACAAACCATGGGCGATCGGCACGTGGCGTGTCACTCACCGCATAGGCGGTATGCTCGGGCGTGTGACCTGGCGTGTGGATGGCTCGCACCACCAAATTACCGATATGGAACTCGTCATTGTCATCAACTGGATGATGGGGGAACTGCACATCGGCCAAGCGTGGGGCATAGATGGTTGCTCCCGTCAATGCCTGAATGGCACGACCAGTCGAGTAGTAGTCGGCGTGCATGTGCGTCTCGAAAATCGCGTTAATTTGCAAGCCCTTCTCGGCGGCCAACGTGATATACGTCTCGGCTGGTAATGCTGGGTCAATCACGGCCGCCTCACCCTTGGCAATACAGCCAATCAGATACGACGCGGCAGCCATACCCTCGTGGAACAATTGACGGAAAATCATCTCATACCTCCTTTATCTGTCCCTCGGTTCGTCACACTTTTTCACAGATATATCCCGATGCAATCCACTTCTTCATACCACCAAGCACATTCCACACATGTGGGTATCCTTGTTTTTGTAATCGCTCCCTCGCAACTTCGGCACGAATCCCTGACGCGCATACACATACCACGATCGCGTCCCCCGGAATATCAGCAGCTTTCGTAGCTAACTCATGCAACGGTATGTGCCGTGCACTGGGAATTAATCCTGTTTGCGCAATCTCGTGTGACTCTCGAACATCAACCACAATCACATGTGAATCGTGCGATAATTCATGCGCCAAATCACGTACAGACATCAACATCACTGCCCCCGCTCGTTAATGCGCAATGCCTGTACTAACTGATGTGCATGCACGCGAATATCAGGAATGGCCGTACACTCCCAATCCACGCCCTTACGCATCTGGCCAATACACCATAACCATGGTTCAACTTCACCTGATGCATTCACAAGTTGGCCGACATTATTCACCAACAACCCCAGACCGTTTTCGTGTCGTATCACTGCACCTTGTAACGCCAGTGATTGCACAACCGGCACCGCATCAACCACATAATCACTCGCTGGACCAGTACAATTGATAACAATTGCACCGCGTATTGACTGTCGTTCAGCCTGGGTACACACATCAATCTGCACGCCATGATGCGATTCTTCATACCCTTCGATACGGCCTGCTATCACATGTAACTGACCTGCAGTTATCATTTGATTCACCCGCAGCGAAATTTCTGGTGCCATTCGATGACGATGCACATCCCATATGGGGCGTATATGCCGCATAAATCGTTGCTGTGTGCGACTGTCCCACCGACGCCAAATTTCTTGCGTATGTGGTCGCACACTATCTATCACCGCTTGCCATGGCACCCCTGCATCCTGTGCATGCCGTATTGCAATGCGCATCGTCCGCATTAATACACTTAGCGGTAACGCTGCATCGTCCACTGTCACCGGGCAAGCATACGATTGACGTGCAACATGCGGGCTCGGCAGGTATCCATGTCGAGATATTGCTATGATTTGACCGTAATGCCCTGCACCATGCAACGCAATCAGTTGATCGACCATTGTCAAACCAGTACCGACAATAATGACGGTATCACCTGACTCCACCAAATCTGGCCGAAAATCACGCCAATTCACCATACGCTTTGGGGTTGTTGTCCACCGACGAACCGGATTTTGTGGCGCTAAGTTGCCTATCGCCATCACAACCGCATCAGCGTCGTACCTTTTGCCATCTGCACACGTCACCACATGACTCGTACGATCAATATGCTGTACAACCCCTCGATGAATGACCAATTGCACATCACTTTGCTGAACTTGAATAGCCAGCTCATAGCGCAAATACTCGGCATACCAGTGTCGTGGCACAAACCCTTCAGCATCGTGGTAATCCTTGGCATTGCGTAGCCAATCCACAAAATGCGCAAGATTATCAATATATGCACTCATCCCCACTGCGCGCACATTGAGTAAATAATTGTCGTTCAACCGTGCATATGCAGCACCTTCCCCGACATGTTGTGCATCGTCAATGATGACCACCGTATCTGCATTGGTGCCCGTACGCATGAACCACAGCGCGACTAACAGCCCACTTGCGCCTCCACCAACGATGACAACCTTCATGTGATACCTCCTAATATGTGCTAGGAGGTATCATATCATTAATTATCTACAATTTCTATAGGGTTTTAGATGTTTTAGTAAAACATCAGCAAGTTGTCATCAATCCTTAGAAATCTGTGGGCAAATTGGCACCACGCCAGGCACCGATGCCGCCCAACACGTTGGTCACATTGGTATAGCCCTGCTGACGCAACATGTCGCAGGCCACTTGGCTGCGGTTGCCCGAACGACAGAAGCAGGCAATTGGGCGATCCTTGGGTACTTCGTTCACGCGCATGGCCAACTCAGGCAGAGGAATCAAGACTGAACCTGGCACGTGACCATCCTGGGTGTACTCCTCGGGCGAGCGCACATCAAGCACCATCAAGGTCTTGTCACTCTCCAACCGGGCTGCCAAATCTGAGACCGAAATGTTCATTGGTAACTCACCTTCTGTATTGCTAGCCTGTGACCCACTGCCACACGCACTGAGCACGAGTGCCGCTACGGGAGCCGTCAAAAACAACCGTCGTGTGCGATTCATTGAGATTCTCCTCTTATTCCTCATCTATTCTGCATGATCACCATGATCTGCCTGACGTAATTCAATCCATTGATGCAAGAGCGCGATAACCACTGGATCCCGACTCGTCACCTGAATCATCGCGCCGCTGGCCACGTCTTGGTAGGTAATCGTCATCAGTCCGCGATTATCGGCCAGCTGAGTAGTAATTTGGTCGACTGACGGACTATACTCATCGCCGAAATTCCCCTGCAGATATCGCTCGTACTCACCCTTCATGTAGATTCGTGCCTCGGCGACACGATCCTGCTGTTGCGCATCGTTTGCCATCAAACCAATCACGACCCCATCATCACTCGCCCCAAACACGTGCTGGGTGTCATCCACCGCAAACGTGTGCGCCACTCCGTGTTCGGCATGGCCACCCACAATCCCAAAAATGGGAATCATGGCTACCAGCACACCGGCTACCACCAACGAGATGATAAGCTGGATCCATGTTGCTCGATCAATGCGTTGCATCTACTTGCGCGTTACCGGCATTTTGGCCGACTGCCACCCCATCATGCCCCCGCTCAAATTGCGGATGTTGGTGTACCCAGCCTGCTTAAGAATGCCATAGGCCGTACTGCTCCGGGCTCCCGAACGACATACACACACCACCGTGCGGTCTGTCGGCACTTGCTTGAGCTTGTTGGGCAGGTCGCTCAAGGGAATCAACGTGGCTCCCGCAATATGCCCATCCTGTTTGAACTCTTGCGATGAGCGCACATCCAAGATGAACGGCTTCTCTTTGCTGGTACGGAGTGCCTCTAACTCTTGGGCACTAATGCTATTCGGGGCTCCAGTCGCCTCGCGCAGCCAATTACCGATTCGTTGCCATATGCTCGTCATGCAATGCCTCCACTAACATACTCATTGCAGCGACTACATTCGCCCGTTGCGCTGGATCAACACGCTCAAGCAGTGCCCCAAAGCGTTGGTTCCGCGCCAGAACAATCTCTTCACTTACTTCTTGACCAACTTTGGTGCGCCGCAATAACTGCATGCGCGCATCATCATCCGATCGTTCACGCACTACCCACCCCCGTTGCTCGAGATCAACGACCAATCGACTGACTGTGCTCTTCTCCAAATTCAACGCCTGACACAATTCACGCTGTGAAATCGGCTCGTGATGCATCAACTCAACCATCGCACACGCCTCGGCCATCGAGACTGGGTACTTACACGGCGTCGCATCTGCCCGATGTAACCCGAGCCCGCGAATAAATTGCATTAACTGCTCTTGGAATTGTTGTACTAACACGTGATTGTTCGTCATGATAGTTGCCCCATACAACTACTTATTGGTTGTATTTTACAACTATTT